>JANXUO010000090.1 GCA_025356245.1 Hymenobacter sp. | reverse complement strand
GCCGCGTAGCTTTTGTAGCCCGCCGCGTCGCGCATGGCCTTGTAGGTCGCCGCCCCCGGATACGCCCCCTCAATGTAGCCCTCCAGCCACTGCCACACCTCCAGAAACTCGCGGGCCTGCGTCACCAGCTCAATCCGGGTCCGCTCCGGGTCGGCGTTGCGGGCCTGCACGTCGGGCAGCAGCAGCGCCGCCGCCAGGCGGCCCAGCGCCGCCGTGGCAAAGCCCGGCGTGTAACGCGCCTTGTAAGCGGCCAGCTTGGGCTGCTGGTCGGTGTAGTTCTGCCAGGCCAGCGGCAGCACCCGCGTCAGGTCGCTTTGCGACATCGAAAGGTTGAGCATGATAAACAGGGAAATGGGTACACGTAACGGTCAGGCTGGCAAATGTATGCGCCAACTTCCCGCTCCCCCAACCCCCAACCCCGGCCGGCTTTCCCGATTCACTGCAAAATACAATTTGCCTCGCTGTGCCTTCCTGTAGTTGTGCTGTTTTTCCCTACATTGCAGGCAAGCGCCACCGGCCGCCGCCTTTCCCCTCCTCCACCCCACCCCCCGCCGACTCTTACGTCCCTGCCGCCCGCGCCAACCCGGCCGGTGGCCCCTCCAAGGCTCCTTTCGGTTGCTTTGCCGCGCCGGTTGCCGGGCCAAATTTCGTTCCGTACTGCCCCTGTCCGGTGCCTCGCGCCTCGGAACCGCCGCCCGAATGGTATAATTCCGTTTTCGGTGGCTCCTAACGGGCGCTCGATTGGTAGTTGAAAGGTTATAGTCGCTATTTTTCTGCCTCCGCCCCGCGTCCCGTTATTCGCCGCTGCGCCGCGCTTGTTTCAACTCTTTTCGCACGGTTTTCACGCGCTCGTCGAAGCCGTCGGGGTCGTAGTCGATGGCTTCGATGTCGATTTGGTCGAGCAGGTCCATCAGCTCGTTGGAGTGGTCGAGGCGGGTGCCGGCGGGGAGCTGCACGAAGGCCATTTCCGACCACAGCAGGGCCAGCAGGCGGGTGTTGTCGGCCGAGCGCATCTGCATTTCCACCACCAGGTTTTGGTTGTTGAAATGAATGAGCTGGGTGCAAATCCGCACCGTGTCGGCGTGGCGGGCGGGGCGCAGGTAGCTCAGGTGGTGCTTGGTGATGACCCAGGCCGCCCGCTGCTCCTGGGCCAGCGCCCCCAGGTTGAGGGCGTAGTGCGTGGCCGTATGGTCTTCGCGGGCATTAAGGAAATAATCGAGGTAGCGGGCATTATTGAGGTGCCCCAGCATATCGCAATCCTGAAAGTGGATGCGGTGCAAGGTTTCGGGATGACGAACAAGCGAAGCAGACATAAAGGCGAAGGTAGCCCAGTGGTCGGGCGAATTCCCGAAGGGTTCGTCCGGCCACTGCCCGCTGCACGACTCGCGTTAGCCACTCGTCGGACGAATCGCCCGCAGGGCTTCGTCCGACGAGTGCGGATTGAACATCTCGCGTCAAGTTCGCAGCCAAGCCGTTCTGGGGCAGCCTACGTCCACTCGTCGGACGAAGCCCTGCGGGCGATTCGTCCGACGAGTGCCCTGGGGCAGCATACGGCAGTGGCCGGACGAACCCTTCGGGAATTCGCCCGACCACTGGGCTACTGCCCCCAAAACAACTCGGCACGCCTACTACTTTCCCCAAAAGTCCGTACCTTTTGACCCGCAAAACGTCCCGCCCCATGTTCACGCTCACCCCTGCCCGCGCCGCCGTGCTCCGCGCCGTCGCCGACACCTTTATCCCCAGCGCCGCCGGCCTGCCCTCGGGCAGCGAAGGCGTCGATTTGGACAAGCTCGCGGCCGGCATCCAGGCCCAGCCCCTGGGTGCCCAGGCCGAGTTCGGCCAACTGCTCGACCTCCTGGACAAGCCCGTGCTGGGCCTGACGTGGTTTGGCCCCCTGCGCTCCTTCGCCACCCTCGACCTGGCCCAGCGCGAAGCCCTGCTGCAAAGCTGGGCCGGCTCGCGGCTGCCGCAGCTCCGCAAAGGCTTCCACGCCCTGCGCAAGCTCTGCACCTTCCTCTACCACGGCGGCAGCAAAACCGAAACCCCCGCCGCCTGGGCCACCCTCGGCTACCCCGGCCCCGACGCCGTGCAGCCCGCCGCCACCGAGCGCCCCATTCACACGCTCACCCCCACCCGCGACACGACCTACGACTGCGATGTGCTCATTATCGGCTCCGGGGCCGGCGGCGGCGTAGTGGCCGGC
Source organism: Hymenobacter sp. (assembly GCA_025356245.1). Taxonomy (GTDB): domain Bacteria; phylum Bacteroidota; class Bacteroidia; order Cytophagales; family Hymenobacteraceae; genus Hymenobacter. The sequence goes on along the minus strand of JANXUO010000090.1, from coordinate 15,720 downwards.
GAGCTGGCCGAAGCCGGCTTCGACGTCCTCATCCTCGAAAAAGGCCCCTACTTCCACGGCCCCGATTTCACCCAGCGCGAAGTCGATATGCTCGGCAGCCTCTACGACGCGCGCGGCGCCCTCAGCACCCAGGACGGCGGCATCGGCATCCTGGCCGGCTCCTGCCTCGGCGGCGGCACCACCGTCAACTGGGCCGGCGCCTTCCGCACCCCCGACTACGTGCTGCAAGAGTGGGCCCGCGAGCACGACGCGCCCCACTTCACCACCCTGGAGTTCAAGGAAAGCCTCAACGCCGTGGCCCGCGCCACCGGCGTCACCACCAACTACGCCCGCCACAACGGCCAGAACCAAGCCCTCTGGGACGGCTCCCAGGCGCTGGGCCAGGAAGTCAAGCTCATCCCTCGCAACGAGCGCGGGGTGGACAACTCCGATGCCCATTTCCGCGCCCTGGGCTACTCCTCGCTCGGCGATGGGCACGGGCACAAGCAGGGCACGGTGCGCACGTATTTGCAAACGGCCTTCGCCCACGGCACCCGCCTGCTGGCCGATTGCCGGGTCGAGCGCGTGACGCAGGCCCACGGCCGGGCCAGCGGGGCCGAGGCCGTGTACGCCCCCGCCGGGCTGCCCGAGGTGCGTGTTACGGTACGGGCCAAATGTGTGGTGGTGGCCGGCGGGGCCATCCAGACGCCGGCCCTGCTGCTGCGCTCGGGGCTGCGGCACCCGCACCTGGGGCAGCACCTCTACCTGCACCCCACTGTGGCGGTGGCCGCCCGCTACCCGCATCGCATGAATTCGTGGCACGGCCCCAGCATGAGCGTCGTCAACGACACCTTCACCCAGCTCCACGGCACCAACTACGGGGCCAAGCTCGAAACCCCGCCCACCCACCCCGGCCTGTTGGCGATGGTGCTGCCCTGGCTGAGCGCCGCCCAACACCGCGAAATGCTCACCAACGCCGACCACCTCGGCTCCTTCATCGTCCTCACCCGCGACCGCGACGGCGGCCGCGTAACCATCGACAAGCACGGCGCAGCGCTGATTGATTACACGCTCTCGGAGTTTGACCGCGCCAATATGCTGACAGGCGTGAAGGCCGCCGCCGAAATCCACGTCGCCGCCGGGGCCACGGCCGTGTACCTGCCCCACGGCACCCTACCCACGTTGCGGGCCGAAAACGGCACCCTCCAAAACCCCGAAACCCTGGCCGCCCTCCCCGCCCTCAACTGGAACGCCAACCGCTTCGGCCTCTACAGCGCCCACCAGATGAGCACCGCCCGCATGGGCGGCCACGCCCCCACCCACCCTGTGCGCGTGACGGGCGAAACCGTAGAGCTGCCCGGCCTCTACGTGGCCGACGGCTCGGCCTTCCCCGCCTGCTCGGGCGTGAACCCGATGCTCACCATCATGGCCCTGGCCCACTACACCGCGCAGGGCCTGAAGGCCACGCTGCCCGTAGCCGAACGGGCAATGGCGGTGTAAGTGGTCGGGCGAATCCCGCGAAGCGGTTCGTCCGGCCACTCCTGTATGCTGCCCCAGAACTACTCTCCATGCGAGCCGTTCTACGGTCAGTGGCCGGACGAACCCTTCGGGAATTCGCCCGACCACTGCCCTACCGCCCACCAATCGCCCCCGTTGCCATGCGCCGCCCGCCCCTCCCCGTGTTACTGCTGCTGCCCTTGCTGGCCATTTTGCTGTTCGGCAACTGCGGCGGCGGCGTAAACAGCTTCCTCGGTTACGGACCGAATAACCGAAACGCCCGCCTGGCCAACATCATCAACCGCCGAGAAATCGACCGCGAAGCCGCCCGCCGCACCTTACACGGCCGCGCCCGGCGCGATGCCTACCGCCTAATCGAGCAAACCACCGAAAGCCGCCTCGACAGCCTTTATCCTTACCACGACCGGGGCAAGATGGACACCCGCCGCCACAAAACCGAACGGCGCCTCCGGCAGTGGTATCCCCGGCCGCGCCCGTCCGGCCCCATCGAAGTGCCGCGCGTTCCTGCGCCGTGACCCCGACGAGCCGCCGGGCCGTACAACCGGCGGCCTGCTACTCCCAGGCCGCCGGAATCATGCGTCCTTCCTTGCTTCGAAGCACTATTCTCATACTGACTAGCAGTTGGCTGCTGCTTAGCTGCGCCCGCCGCCAGCCCGCCGCCCCGCCCATCGTGGTCGAAACCGTGCGCACGCCCGACTCGCCCACGCCCATTGCCGCCGCCCGCGACCTAGCCGACGTGATGACTTCGGAACTGAAGCTCACCCCCGCCCAAACAACGCAGGTGCGCCAAATCCTGGCCAGCACCGTGGCCGAGGTGAATGCCGCCCGCCAGCAGTTTCCCGCCAAGTCAGCCCCGCTCACGGCGGCCCTTCAGCGCATCAACACCAGCTCCGAAAAGCAGTTGCAGCAAGCGCTGGGCGCAGCCACGTACCAGGAATTTCAGCGGAAAAAGCGGCAGATTCAGGCGCAGTTACAGCAGCGGCAGCGGTAGCGCTATTCCGCCGTTGCCGTGGGTGGCACCACGCGCAAAAAGGGCACGTCGGGGTCGTCGTAAATGTCGGCTAGCGGCACTTTCAGGCCCAGGTCGGGCACTTCCAGCACATCGGCAGCTTCGTTGAGAAGGGTAATTACCCACTCGCCGGCATCGTTGCACCGGTACCATTCCACACTCCACTGGGTTTGCGACACCAACAGGTAGTGGCGCAGGCTGGACAACTTCTGGCACTGCCGGAACTTGCCCGTCCGGTCGTAGTCAGCGGTGCCGGGCGAGGTGACTTCCACAATCATCACCGGGCGGCGGATGAGGTAGTCGTCGCGTTGGTCGTCGGGGTCGCAGCTTATTACTAGGTCGGGGTAGGTATAGTGGCGGCCCTCTTGCACGGCCACCCTCACATCGGACGTGAAAACCTGGCAGCCACGCGCTCGCGCATCAGCCAACGAAAGCACCAGCGCGTTGTTGGCGATGGAATTGTGCCGCTTGCTGGCTCCCGCCATCACAAACAACTCACCATCAAAATACTCATGGCGCTCAACGCTTTGCGCCTCCAGGGCGAAATATTTTTCGGGGGTGTAAACGGCGGGTTTGAATTCGGCTTGTTCCATTTTTTGGCGGTTTGACGGCTGGGTGGCAAAGGTATTTCACTGGGCTTACCGGCCGGCCTCACGGGTTTCATCCCCGCGTTACAAATACGTCATCAGCCACCCAATAAGCCGCTTCACCTTGGGCGTGTAGGGCGGGTACATCAGCTTGATGCCCGTGAAGCCCACCCGCTGCCGCAGCACCGATTTCTCGTTGCTAAAGGCCAGGAAACCCGCGTGCCCGTGGGCCTTGCCCACGCCCGAGTTGCCGACACCCCCAAACGGCAAATCGGGGTGGGCAAGGTGAATGATGGTTTCATTAACGGCCGCGCCGCCGGCCGACACTGTGTCGAGCAGGTAGCGGCGGTTTTCGGCGCTGGTCGTAAACACATACTGAGCCAGGGGTTTGAGGCGGGCGTTGATGTAGTCGGCCGCTTGGGCCAGAGTGTCGAAGGGCAGGATGGGCAGCAGCGGACCGAAGATTTCCTCCTCCAGGATGGTGGCCTCGGCGGGCACATTGGTGAGCAGCGTGGGCTCGATGTAGCAGGCGGCGGGGTTGGTATGGCCGCCGGCGGCCACGGTAGCCCCGCGCTGTTGGGCATCGGCCAACAGGCCAGCGAGGCGGTCGAAATGATGGCGGTTTACCACGCGGGCCAGCGAGTCGGACTGCTCGATGCCAGCCCCGGCGGGGTTGTAGTAGCGCTCAATGGCGGCCTTCATCTCCCCGATTAATTCGTCGTGGACGGCGCGTTGCACCAGCAGGTAGTCGGGAGCCACGCAGGTTTGGCCGGCGTTGAGAAACTTGCCCCACACGAGCTTTTCGGCCGCGTCGCGCAGGTTGGCGGTAGCATCGACCACGGCCGGGCTTTTGCCGCCCAGCTCCAGGGTCACGCCGCTCAGGTGTTCGGCGGCAGCGCGCATCACAACCTTCCCAATCTGGGGCGAGCCGGTGAAGAAAATATGGTCCCAGGGCAGGCGCAGCAGGTCGGTGGCCACGTCTTTGCCACCCTCCAGCACCAGCACTTCTTCGGGCCGAAACAGCTCCTCGCACATCCGGCGCAACAGGGCCGAGGTAGCGGGCGTTTGCTCGGCGGGCTTGATGACGACGGCGTTGCCGGCGGCAATGGCCGACACCAGCGGGTCCACGGCCAGGTAAAACGGATAGTTCCAGGGCGCGATGATGAGCACCACGCCCTTGGGCTCGACTTGCACCCACGAGCGGGTGCCAGCCAGCGAGAGCGGGGTGCCCACGCGGCGGCGCCCCATCCACCCAGCCAGCTTGGCGCTCGTGTGCTTGATTTCGACCCGCGACGCCCAGATTTCGGTCACGGCCGTTTCGGCGGCGGGCTTGCGAAAATCGACGTACAACGCCGCCTCGATGTCCTTATGGTTGGCCAGCAGCCAGTTGTCGAGCTTGTGCAGGCGGGCGCGGCGGGCGGCCACATCCTCGCGCCGCAGGGCGGGCGCGTGCCGCCGCAGGGCGTCAAACTGGACCTGAAACGGGTTGGCCGCCGGGGCAGCCACGGGCGGCGCGGAGGCCGTAAGCAAAGTATCGGACATGGACGCGAGGTTGGAGACCAGCAAGCTACCATCCAACCCCCAACCATCGCCCGAAGTTGCGCCACCTCCTGCCCGGTAACTACGCCGGCTCGGGGCTAGTGCTGCGTCGGCAGCTGCCGTTGCGCGGCGGCTGCCGGACCTTGGAAGAGCGTGAACCGCGCTTCCAACCCCAGCACGGGCGTAACCAGGTTGAGCTTGCCGCCGCTAATCTGGTTGCCGTTCACATCGTACTGCGGTAGGGTGAGAAAATAATTAGTTTGGTAAGCAAACCAAGGCGTTAAATCGACGTGCGGACTCAGGCGCAGGCCCACCTCGGCCCGCAGGCTGGTGAAGTTGATGGTGCGCTCTTCGCCGGCGTTGGGGTCTTTTTTGAAGCGCAAGTGGGTGGCCGCTTCGTAGCTGAGGCGGGGGCGCAGGGCCAAGCTGCCACTGCCGAAGGGCAGGTTTTTTTCGAGGTCAACGCGCAGACGGGCAAATGTTTGGCCATCGGGGCCGGGGCCGCCCACGTAACCCGCATTATTGGGCAGCGTGCGTTCCAGGCTCAGGCGCTGCCCGAAGGTGAGCGGCCCCACGGCACTGCGGTGCCGCAACAGCAGCTCGGGCACCAGCACCAGTTCGCGCGGGCCAGTGGCTTGCAGGCGCAGGGTGCCGCTCAGGCTCCACTTGTCGTCCCAGAAATGCTCGTAGCCCAAGGTGTAGCGCTGCTCATCAAAGCCCAGGCGGCGGTTGTCGAAGGAGTAGTCAGGCGTGTTCAGGTCGCGCTGCCCGCGCACGGCCAGCAGCAGGTAGTCGCCGTTTTTCAGGGCCAGCTCGGCCTGGATTTCGGGCCACGCTTGCAGGCCCTGCACCGCCCGGTGGGTTTGGGCGGCGGCGGGCAGCGCGGCAGCGAGCAGCAGGAAAAGAGAAAAGCGTTTCATAGTGGAAAGTTACGGGCGGCACCGGCTGCCAGCCCGAAATTACCGGTTTTTCGCACCCCAGTTGCGGCCGGCGCCGTAAGTTGCGGCCGTGACTGCCCTTCTCCTCCGCCGCCTTTTGTTGGTGCTGCTGCCTTTTTCGTCGGCCTGCGGCCAAAATCCACCCGCAGCCTCGGCCCCAACGGCCCTGCCGCCCATCTCCACCGACTCGCTGGCGCTGTGGCTGCGCCCGCGCCTCGACAGCTCGCGGGCGTTTCGAGCCCACCAAGTCGGGGTTAGTTTGGCCGATGCCACCACCGGCCAACCCCTGTTTGGCTACCACGAGGCCCAGTATTTCAGCCCGGCCAGCACCCTCAAGCTGCTGAGCCTGTACGCGGGCCTGCAACTGCTGCCCGACTCGCTGCCCAGCCTGCGCTACTTCTCGCGGGGCGACACGCTCTACTTCCAAGGCACCGGCGACCCCACGTTTTTGCACGGCGACGTGCCCTCGCGGCGGGCCTACGAATTTTTGGCCCGTCGGCCCGAAAAGCTACTGGTTTACTGCGAATTGCCAACTCCACCCGCCTACGGCCCCAGCTGGGCCTGGGACGACTTTGGCTATTACTTCCAGCCCGAGCGCGGGGCGTTTCCCATCTACGGGCATACCGTCCGGTTTTACCACTGGCCAGGGGTAGCCGCCGCGCCCAAGCGCCGGGCGGTGCCGGAACAACTGAAGGTCCGGCCCGATTATTTTACGCCGCTGGCCGCCGCGGCCTCGCCCGCCCTGGCCGCCAACCTCGCCCACGACCCCGACGCCCACGTGCGCCGCCTGCCGCTCGAAAACCGCTTCCAGGTGCTGCCGTCGGCGAAAAAGTGGGTGGACGAGGTGCCCTTCCGCACCAGCCGCGCCCTGACGCTGCAACTGCTGGGCGACACCCTGCGGCGGCGCATTGCCGGCGGGCGATGGCAGCCCCGGCCGGGCCGCGACTCCATCCAAACCCTGTACGGGCTGCCCGCCGACAGCCTCTACCGCCGGATGCTGCGGGTGAGCGACAACTTCCTGGCCGAGCAGCTGCTCCTCATGTGCAGCACCCGCGTGGGCTACCGCGACTCGCTGAGCACGGAGCGCGTGATTCGGCAAATGCAGCGCAGCAAGCTGAGTTTTCTACCCGACCGGCCGGTGTGGGTCGATGGGTCAGGCCTCTCGCGGCTCAACCTCCTCACGCCCCGCGCCCTAACGGCGCTGCTGGTGAAGCTGCACGGCGAGGTAGATGAAAAACGCTTGCTAAGTTTGCTGGCGGCCGGTGGCGGCCCCGGTACCCTACGCCGCCGCTACCACGACGCCGGACCGCCCAAAACCACTTGGTTCTGGGGCAAAACCGGCACCCTCACGCACACCTGCAACCTGGCCGGCTACCTGCGCTGTCGCAGCGGCCGACTGCTAGCCGTCACCTTCTTCAACAACAATATTTTTGACGACGACCAAGCCACCCGCAACGAGATGGAACGGCTGTTGCGGCAGCTGCGGGCGCGGCTCTGAACCACGGCTCAAGGCAGTAGCCGAAGGGCATCGGCCGGGTTCAATACCGGCATCTTACCACCAACAAAGCCTTTCGGGTCGCGGGTGACGAGGCATTCAATAGCAGAAATACTGCTGGCCGCATAGTACTGCAGAGCATCCTCAAAATCGGGCAATGCACTTGTCAGTGCTTGGTCGATAACTGAAGCATCTACTGCCACCACCGTAACCAAACGAGCGAGCTTACTCAGCTTATCCCGCCGTTCGGTGGAAGTATTTGTTTTCCGAAGCACATAGTATATGTGACTAAAGGACAAGCTGGCCACATAAAGACGCACTTGTTGTTGAACAGCGGCTTCCAGCAGTTGCGCGGCGTCTTGGCCAAACCTGTCACGTTGCGTCAGCAGGTCAATCAGGACATTAGTATCGACAAAAAAATGCTTCATGCACCGAACCGCTCTTCCAAGGCCTCGCCCAGTTCTGCCCGGTAATCAAAACCAGCCGGCAGCCTAAGGGCACCAAACAATTCCTGCACCTGGGGCGACAGGGGCCGAACAAGCACCGGCGGCGCAGCTGCCGGGGCCGAATCCTGCACCGTAGCCCGCAACCAGTCCGCTACCAGCGCGTCGAGTTGCTGGCCTTTGCGCTGGGCGTACGCGTGGGCAGCGGCCAACAAAGTATCGTCGAGGTTGATGGTTAGCTGAGACATAGCGCTAAAAAAAGTGTCTGGTGGCAAGATACGAAATTCAAGCGCGCCGCGCCGGCATCTTCAACCCTGCACGGGTTAAGGCTGCGTTGTTTTAGCTTGCAGTGCCTGCCCCTTACCATACCACCGGCAGTTGCCCGTGCGCCACCAGCCACTCGTTGGTGCGGCTAAAGGGCTTGCTGCCGAAAAAGCCTTTGTCGGCCGCAAACGGCGAGGGATGAACCGATTTGATGATAAGGTGCTTGCTGGCGTCAATCAGCTCCGATTTTTTACCGGCGTAAGCGCCCCACAGCACGAAAACCACGCGCTCGCGCCCCTCCGAAACCTTGCGGATGACGGCATCGGTAAATTCTTCCCAGCCCTTTTTCTGGTGGCTGGCGGGCTCGGCGGCCCGCACCGTGAGCGTGGCGTTGAGCAGCAGCACGCCCTGCTGCGCCCAGCGGTCGAGGTTGCCGCTAGCGGCGGGTGCAACGCCCAGGTCGGCTTGCAGCTCTTTGTAGATGTTGAACAGCGAAGGCGGTATTCGCTGCCCGTCCTGCACCGAAAACGAGAGGCCGTGGGCCTGCCCGCGCCCGTGGTAGGGGTCCTGGCCCAGTATCACCACCCGCACCTGGTCGAAGGGCGTGGTATCGAAGGCGTGAAAAATCTGCGCGCCGGGCGGGTACACCGTCGCCGTGGCGTACTCGCCTTTCACAAAGGCAATGAGCTGTTTGAAATACGGCTTTTCAAACTCGCTGGCCAGCACCGGCTGCCAGCTTGCGGCAATTTTAACCATGACAAATTGATAAGAAAACGAAGAACCCTGGGCCTGTGTTAGCAACAGGCTGCCCCGGCAAACCAAGTTTGGCCGCCGACTGTTGGAGAGAGCGCCGTAATTTAGCCCCACTTATGCCCACCACCACTACGCAGGGCGTCACCGTTTCGGTTTCGACCAACTACCTACCCGACTACTCCAGCCCCGGCCAGGAGCATTTCGTGTTTGCCTACCGCATCAGCATTCGCAACAACAGCGAATTCACCATCAAGCTTTTGCGCCGGCATTGGTACATTCACGACGCCACCGGTGTGGTGCGCGAAGTAGAGGGCGAAGGCGTGGTGGGCCGCCAGCCCGTGCTGGAGCCCGGCGAAACCCACAACTACGTCAGCGGCTGCAATTTAAAATCGGGCGTGGGCAAAATGCACGGGGTTTACCTGATGGAGCGCGTGGGCAGCGGCCAGCACTTTGAAGTGAGCATTCCGGAATTTACGCTGATGGTGCCCTACCGCCTCAACTAACGCCCGGCTCTAGTTTAATTTCTGTGATTGTTCGCTATTTAACTTTCTGGTGGCGCTCCGGCAACGCCCACGGGCTACACTCGCCGTTTGTGTACGGGCTTTACACTACGGTTATCCGGCACGATGGACAATTTGCCGCTTTTGAGCCCATCGAGAGCCTGCGCCGCCAGCTGCTGAACAGTCCCGAAAAGCTAACAGTTACCGACTTTGGCGCGGGCTCGCAAACCGGCGCGGGGCGCGTGCGGCGGGTGGCCGCCATTGCCCGCACGGCTGCTAAGCCCGCCCGGCTGGCCCAATTGCTGTTCCGGCTCGTCAATCATTTCCGGCCCGCCACGGTGCTGGAGCTGGGCACCTCGTTGGGCCTCACCACGGCCTACCTGGCGGCGGCCAATACTCAAGCGCAGGTCCTCACGTTCGAAGGATGCCCGCAGGTAGCGGCCGCGGCCCGGCGCAATTTTGCGGCCCTGGGCCTGGACAATATTCGCCTCCTCGAAGGCAACATCGACCTTACCCTCGCCCCTGCCCTAGCCACGCTGCCAGCCCCACTTGACTTCGTGTTTTTCGACGGCAACCACCGCCGCGAACCCACGCTCCGCTACTTCGAGCAATGCTTGGCCTGCGCCCACGAAAACTCGGTTTTTGTGTTCGACGACATCCACTGGTCGGCCGAGATGGAGACGGCCTGGGCGGCCATCAAAGCCCACCCAGCCGTGACGCTCACAGTAGATTTATTTTGGGTGGGGCTGGTATTCTTCCGCAAAAAGCAGCCCCGACAAGATTTTTCGCTGCGAATGTAATAACCTACCACACGGCCTGTATGGGCCCGTGCGTATCTATATATTGGCAATGGCTTTTTTGACCAGCGCGTCCCGTTCGGGCGGAGCAGCACCGCGCATTGCCGAAATGAATTCAGCAAACCTGAAAGCGTTGACATTGACGAACCCTAGCGAAATATTCAACTCCTGAAAGCCCATCCCCTTGCTCAGGCTGGCCACGCCTTGCTTGAACTTGCCTTTACGACGGGACGGCTCGAAGGACTTGTCCACCATCAAGCAGATGAAAGCTTGCTTGTTTACCTCAGCCAGGTATACATCTTGGATAATTTCCCAGTTTATGAATTCGTGGTGCATCATTTGGTCGAACACCCCGACGTCGTTGACAATTATCTGCGGCCGACGGTCAAGCAGTTGAAAGAGGCTAACGGGAATTCCCAGCCCAAAAAACCCTATGCTCATCCAAGCTGCCCATCGAGGAGCATCAGGCTGGCCCAGCATCCAGCAGCCAATTGCCACGAAAGCCGCAGAGCCTGCTAGCAGCTTTACCGCTTTCCAAGGCGACTTATACAGCCGAAACTCCTCCATGCTGCTGTTTTTCCGGGTTAGGAATTTAATTCTTGCGTAACTACCTACCGCACTGCCTCGCGCACCCGCGTCAGCTTCACCAGCAGCGCTTCGAGCTGGTCGAGGGGTAGCATGTTGGCCCCGTCCGACTTGGCGGTGGCAGGCGTAGGATGCGTCTCGATGAACAGCCCGTCGGCCCCCACGGCAATGGCAGCTTTGGCAATGGTTTCGATGAGCGCCGGCTGCCCGCCGGTTACGCCGCTGGCTTGGTTGGGCTGCTGCAAGGAGTGCGTCACGTCCATCACGACAGGCACGCCGAAGCGCTGCATGGCGGGCAAATTACGGAAATCGACCACCAAATCGGCGTAGCCGAACGAATTGCCCCGGTCGGTGAGAATGACGTGGGGGTTGCCCGACTGCTGCACCTTGTCCACGGCAAACTGCATGGCCTCGCCGTTCAAAAACTGGCCCTTCTTGACGTTGACGACCTTGCCCGTGTTGGCGGCGGCAATCAGCAAGTCGGTTTGGCGGCACAAAAACGCTGGAATTTGCAGCACGTCCACGTACTCCGCCGCCAGCGCCGCCTCGGCCGACTCGTGAATATCCGTCACCGTCGGTACACCGATTTCGCGGCCCACCTTCTGCAGGATGCGGAGGGCCTTTTCGTCGCCGATGCCCGTGAAAGAATCAAGCCGCGAGCGGTTGGCCTTGCGGTATGAGCCCTTGAAGATGTAGGGAATCTGCAACGTATCGGTGATGTACTTGATGCGCTCGGCAATGCGCAGAGCCATGTCTTCGCCTTCAATGGCGCACGGCCCGGCCATCAAAAAAAACTGGCCCGACTGGGTGTGGCGGAAGTGCGGCAGCGCGTTGGCAAGGGTGGTAAGCATGGGGGCTGGTTAGTTGACGAGTGCGGCTGTCCCACAATGGGTGCAGTGGTAAAATCGCAGAGGGCGCAGTATCGGGGGTTCGCAATTGTACTTGTGCTTCCAGGCGAAAGGGTGCCGGCTAGCGTTTTTTCAGGCAGATGAACAGTTCCCGGCCTTGCCGAGGCCCGACCGAATTGTGGGCGGTTTCGAAGTGCTGAAAATCAAAGTAGGGCGCAAAATACGTCCGGTATTCGGCGCGGGTGCCTCCGAAGGGCGGCTCGTTCGATGGTTCGAAATCGGTTTCGAACAGCAGGCCGGCCAGGGTGCCGCCGGGGCGCAGTAGTTGGGCGCACTGCCGGGCGTAGGCCGGGCGCAGGCTGGGGTGCAGGGCGCAGAAAAATGTTTGCTCCACAATCAGGTCGTAGGGCGGGTTGCTGGGCAGGTCAAAAAAATTGGCTTGCAGCAGGTGCGCCGCCGGAAAATCAGGCACGCGCTGGGCCAGGGCTGCAAGCGGCGCGGCGGCCAGGTCGGCCACCAACACCTGCCCGAAACCGTGCCCGTGCAGATATTCGGCCTCGTAGGCCCGGCCCGCGCCCGGAATGAGGATGCGCGGCTGCGCAGCGGGGTCGAGCTGCTCGAAGTACGCTTGCAGCGGCGGGGCCGGGCCGCCTAGGTCCCAGGCGTCGCGGCCGTCGGCGTAACGCCCCGCCCAGTAGGCAGCATCAAGGGCGGTGAAAACTGTTTGCATCGAAGAAAAGTATAACCAACGCTTGTCGGGACGGTAATTCCGCTATTTTTACGAAATCAAAGGTACGGCCGCGGGCCGGGCCTGCTTTGCGTAAAACCGCCAGCACGGCCTGTTTAGTGCCGTTTTTCTTCCCCAAAACCCGTTTTCATGACTCCTGACGAATATCCTCAACCCCGCAAAAACAACAGCCGGGTGCTGCTGTGGGTGGCCCTGGTGCTGGTACTGCTTGGCATCAACGGCGTTTTATTTTACCTCAACCAACAAAAAGGGGCCGAAAACCAGACCCTCACCACCGAGGTGCAGGCCAAAGACACCAAGCTGCAAGCCCAAATTAAGGAATACGAAACTCTGAAAGCTGATTTTGAGCGCCAAAGCCGCGAACTGCAAGCCTTGGGTCTAAGCAACGACTCGCTCGAAACCCGCATTGCCGGCATCAACTCCGACTTGCTCAAGCTGCGCTCCTTTAAAGCCGGCAGCTTCACGGTGGCCCAGCAAAATGCTTTCAAGCAACGAGCTGCCAACCTCGAAGGCCAGCTCCGCAAAAAAGACGACGACATTGCCCAACTCAAAAAGGACAACGAAACTCTCTATACCGAAACCACGACCCTCAAAGAGAAACAGAACAAACTGACGGACACCATCAGTACGCTGGCTAAAACCAACCAGGTCCTCACCGAAAAGGTAGGCATTGCCTCGCGCCTGCAAGCCAACAACGTCCACGTGGCCATCATCACCAGCAAAAACAAGGAGCAGGACGACGACAAGGAGGAGTTTAAGGCCAAGCGCGTCGATAAGCTGAAGGTGACCTACACCCTGGCCCGCAACGACGTGTCGCCCAAGGAAACTAAGTCCATTTACCTCCGCATTATGGAGCCCGACGGCGCGGCGCTCTACAACCTGAGCACCGGCGGCGGCACTTTCACCGTCGATGGCCAGGAGTCATTTTACACCCAAAAGCAGGACGTCGTATTCGACAACACCGGGCAGGCGCTGCAATTCACCTACGCCAAGGGAGCCGAGTACAAGAAGGGCCTGCACACCGTCGAACTTTACGAGGGCGGGGCGCTGATGGGCAAGGCCACGTTCACGCTGAAGTAAATTACGAATTGAACGGATTTGGCGGATTGCACGAATTTTTGGGTTTCCGCCCGATTTGTTTGTTCAGCAAAAAAGCCGCTCTCAAGAGCGGCTTTTTTTGTGGGAATGCGTTGGGGCAGTGGCTGACTATGCGGTGCTCAGTTCGCCAAAATTCGCGCTTATCCGTGGTTTGCCTCAAATTCCTCCAGTTTTTTAAGCGTGGCCGCAATGTTCTCCGTGAACAGCACAATCACACTTCCTTCCGGAGCGGTGGCGAGCACATGGTCGATGGCCTCCATTTCGTTGGGGATGTAGTGAACGGGCAGTTCCGGCTTGTCGAGGCGCAGGCCGCGGGTCATGATTTCCTGGAGGAACTCGGCCGATTTACCGCGCAGGTCGCGGTCCTGGCGCAGGATTACCTCGTCGAAAATCTGGCCTGCGATGCGCGAAAAACCCAGCGTGTCCTCGTCGCGGCGGTCGCCGAGGCCGCTGACTACCCCAATTTTGCGCGTGGCCGGCGTGGCCCGCATAAACTCCGCGAATTTGAGAATGCCCGCCGTGTTGTGGGCGTAATCGACAATCACCTCGAACTTGGGGAATTTGTAGGAGTTCATGCGGCCCGGCGTTTTAGTAGCCGACGGCACAAAGGTGCGGAGCGCCGTTTTGATATCATCCCGGTCAAAACCAGCCAGGTAACCTGCCAGGGCGGCGGCCAGGCTGTTTTCGATGTTGAAGCCCGCCCGACCTCCGAAGGTGATGGGAAACTCGGCGGCCCGGTCGATGCGCAGCTTGTAGGCGTTGCGGTAAATGGTCACGTAGCCTTCTTCGTACACCGCCGCTACGCCCCCGGCCTCGACGTGCTCGCGGATGCGGGGGTTGTGCTCGTCCATGCTGAAAAGGGCCACCCGGCACTCCAGGTTGCGGGCCATGCCGTACACTAGGTCGTCGTCGGCGTTGAGCACGGCCCAGCCGTTTTTGCGCACCGTGCGGGGCAGCACGCTTTTCACGGCGGCCATTTCCTCTACGGTGTAGATGTCGCGCTGCCCCAGGTGGTCGGCGGCCACATTCGTCACCACGGCAATGTCGCAATTATGGAAGCCGAGGCCCGAGCGGAGCATTCCGCCCCGCGCCGTTTCGAGCACGGCGTAGTTGATGGTGGGGTCTTTCAGGACGAATTCGGCGCTCCAGCCGCCGGTGCAGTCGCCTTTCTGCAGCTGAACGCCCTGAATATAAATGCCGTCAGTGGTAGTGAAGCCCACTTTATAGCCCTTACTGGCCACCAGATGCGCAATGAGGCGGGTGGTGGTGGTTTTGCCGTTGGTGCCCGTAATGGCGATGATGGGCACCCGCGTGGGGCGGCCGGGCGGAAACAGCATGTCCACCACCGGGGCGGCTACGTTGCGGGGCAATCCCTCGGCGGGCGCAATGTGCATCCGAAATCCGGGGGCGGCGTTTACCTCAATCACCGCACCGCGGCTCTCGTTGAGGGGCGTTTCGATGTTGTGGGCCATCAGGTCGATGCCGCAGATGTCGAGGCCCACGATGCCCGCCACGCGCTCGGCCAGCAGCACGTTGTAGGGGTGCATTTGGTCGGTTACGTCGGTGGCGGTGCCGCCGGTGCTGATGTTGGCCGTGCTTTTCAGGTAAAGGGTTTCGCCGGCCGGCAGTACGCTTTCAAGGCTCAGCTCCTTGTTTCTGAGAATATCCAGCGTGTGCTGGTCGGCCTTGATGCTGGTCAGCACTTTTTCGTGGCCAATGCCCCGGCGGGGGTCTTTATTCACGGCATCAATCAACTGCTGAATGGTGTGCGTACCGTCGCCGAGCACGGCGGCGGGGGTGCGCCGGGCGGCGGCAATCAGCTTGCCGTCCACCACCAGCAGGCGGAAGTCGAAGCCCTCAATAAATTGCTCGACGATGACGGCCCGCGAATAAACCTGGGCGGCCTTGAGGCCCTCCACGGCGTCTTCCCAGTTCATGATGCGGATGGTGGCACCCTTGCCGTGGTTGCCGTTGAGGGGCTTGGTAACGATGGGAAAGCCCAGGTCGTCAATAGCTTCGCGCAGGCCTTCCTCCGAATACACCGTAGTGCCCTGGGGCACGGGCACACCCGCGTCCTTGAGCATGGCCTTGGTGCGGTTCTTATTGCCCGCTACCTCCACCCCGGCGTGCGAGGTCAGGCTGGTGGTCGTGGCCCAGATACGCCGCTGGTTCACGCCGTAGCCCAACTGAATGATGGAGCTGTTGGGCAGTTGAATGTACGGAATATTACGCGAAGCCGCCTCAGCCACAATGCTGTACGTACTCGGCCCAAAAAACTCATCCTCCCGGATTTCGTGCAGCTCGGTTATCACCGGCTCCAGGTCGAACGCCTCCCCTTTCGCCAGGGCCTCCACCAACTCCACGGCTACTTCCAGGGCGCGGCGGCCAGCCCGTTCTTCCTGGTACGCAAACACCACGTACTCCACGCCCGGCTCGCGGGCGGGGTAGCTTTTGCCCCAGAACACGGGCATGGCAGCCTGCCGTTGCAGCTCCAGCGCCACGTGCTGCACCACGTAGCCCAGCGGCTCGCCGTCTTCGAGGCGCTCCAGCGTCAGGGCCGGGTGCTTGGCAGCCTGCTTGCCACTCTGCCCAACCGGTTGGGCCAACCCAATGCCCGGA
>JANXUO010000296.1 GCA_025356245.1 Hymenobacter sp. | reverse complement strand
CCGCTGCCGGGCAAAATGTGCCCCCACGGGCTGCAAAAGGCTTTTTTGCCGTCAGCCACCCCCAAACGCCCCGCCGCCTGGCACGATTGCCAGCCCCAGCAGCACGATTGCCGGCCCGGCTGGCGTGATTTCCAGTCCGGATAGCACGATTTCCAGTCAGGCCCCCGCAATTTTAGAGCTGAATAGCACGATTGCCACCCAGATTTGAACGATTTCGGGGCGGGGCCGCCCGATTTTCGCCCCGCCTACGCCGATTGCGCCCCCGGCCAGCCCGCCGCGCAACGAAGCCCTGGCGGCGCTGCCGCCGCCCCTCACCGCGCCCGGTTCACGATGCCCACCCCCAGCAGGATAATGGCCATGCCCACGTAGTGCAGCAGGCGGATGTGCTCGTCGTCGGCCACGCCCCAGGCCAGGGCCACCACCGGAATGAGGTACGTGGACGACGCCGCGAAGAGCGTGGTGGCGCGCCGGATGAGCATATTAAACAGCACCAGCCCCACCGCCGTGCTGAAAAACGCCAGCAGCCCAATGTAGCCCAGCGCCGCCCAGGCCCCCGGCACGGTGGCCAGCTTGTGGCTGAAATCGGTGCCCAGGAAAAGGACGGCCGCGGCCAGCGGCCCAATCAGGGCCAGCGACACGCTGCTTACCGCCAGCGGGGCCAGCCCGTGCAGCTTGTGCTTCACCACGTTCACGCTGAGGCCGTAGAAGAGCGTGGCCAGCACGATGTAGCCCCCAAACAGCGCCCCGCTGCCCGCCACGGCCGCCCCGCTGCCCAGCAAAATGAGCACCGCCGTGCCGGCCAGCCCCACGGCAATGCCCAGCACCCGCAGCCCCGTGAGCCGCTGCCCAAACAGCGCCGCCCCCACCAGCAGCGTAAAAAGCGCCGTGAGCGAGTTGAGCACCCCGGCCAGGCCCGAGGCCAGCCGCGTTTCGGCGTAGGCAAACAGGAAGGCGGGCAGCAGCGTGCCCACCGTGCCGCTCAGCAGCAGCCACTTGAAGTACGGCCGCCCCGTGCGGGGCAGCTCGCGCACCGCCCACGGCAGCAGGCACAGGCAGGCAATGGCCACCCGCGCCGCGCCCAGCTCCAGGGCCGAAAACACCTCCAGCCCCCGCTTCATCAAGATGAACGACGTGCCCCAGATGCCCGCCAGCACCAGCAGCAGCACCCAGGCCAGCGGCGGCGTGGGCAGGGCGGCAGGCGGAGCAGTAACCTTGAGAACAGGGGCAACCGGGGCAGGCACAGACATGGCGCAAAGATACCGGCGCGGGGTGCGGGGCGGTGGTCTTTGGGTTTGATGGTAGGCGGTTGGCGCGGTTGGCGCGGGGCTGTGCCCCGTGCCGAAGTGCCGCAGGCTTCCAGCCTGCAATCGTTAGAACGATTCGCTACCGGGCCGTGCTGGGGTGCGGGTTGAAAACCCGCAGCACTCAGTCACGGGGCGCAGCCCCGCGCCAACCGCGTAACTTCACCAAACCAAAAACCAGCGCCCGCACGGGTCGTACTATTGCCGAACTGGCGCTATCTTGCCGCCTCACGCACCCTTCCTGCCATGCCCACGCCCCTCGCCGAAGTACTGACCCAACTGCGGGTGGGCGACCAGCGCTTTGTGCTGGACTTTTACCAGCGCACCCGTTACCTCTTCAGCCGCTGGGCGCAGCGGCAGCACACGCTGGCCCCGGCCGCCGCCCACGCCCTGCTGCAAGCCACGCTGCTCGATTTTTACGACCAGGTGCTCGACGGCCGCCTCACCCGCCTGCCCACCGACCTGCGCGGCCACCTCTACGGCATGGCCCAGGAGCGCCTGCAAGCCCAGGTGCCCACCGAGCAGCCCCTGCCCGAAGCCGCCCGCCGCCAGCACCTGCTGGCCCAACTGCTGAAGATGGACACCCAGGGCCGACAGGTACTGGCTTACAGCTATTTCAAAGGCTACAGCTTCGAGAAAATGGCCCTCAAGCTGGGGCTGGCCAACGCCGCCCTGGCCCGCCGCCAGAAGGCCGACTACCTGCGCCGCCTCTACGACGCGGCCCGCAGCACGGCCCCCAACGGTCCGTTTTTACCCGGCGACCTGCGCCCCCACCTCGACACCTTCGACCGCCACGCCAACGGCTTGCTGAGCGTGGACGAAGACGAAGCCCTGGGCCAGCGCCTGGCCGACGACCCCGCCCTGGCCGACCTGCACCTGGCCTACGAACAGTTTTCGGCCGACCTGCGCTGGGCCGTGGGCCACGACACGCTGCGCCACCGGTTGCACAGCCTCGAACAGCGCCTCAACCAGCGCGGTACGGCCCTGCTGCGCATCAAAAACATGGTGCAGCGGCAGCGGCGGCAGGCCGCCCGGCGCACGGGCCTGGCCCTGCTGCTGGGCGTGGCGCTGGCCAGCGGGGCCTGGTGGTGGGCCCGGCCCGCCAGCCACCCCGACACCGCCTGGCAAGACTATTACCAGCCCGACCCCGGCCCCGCCCTCAGCGTGGCGCAGGCCCACGCCCGCCCGCTGCTGGCCGAAACCCTGCGCCAGTACCGCAGCGGCCACTACGCCACGGCGTTGCACTCGCTCGGCCGCCTCAAGCCCAGCGCTGTGGGCCCCGATACGCTGCTGTATTTGCGCGGCTTGCTGCTGCTGCGCCTCAACCAAAGCCCCGCCGCCCAAACCTACCTCCGCCGCCTCGCCGATGGCCCCGGCCCGCTCGCGCCCCGCGCCCGCTACCACCTCGGCATGGCGCACTGGCAGCTCCAGGAAACCTCAGCCGCCCGCCGCCGCCTCCAGCAAGTAGCCGCCGATGCCCGCAACCCGTACCAGGCGGTGGCCCGGCGGGCGCTGCGGGTGCTGTGAGCGGTTGGCGCGGGGCTGCGCCCCGTGCCGAAGTGCTGCGGGTTTTCAACCCGCCCCCCAGGCCGAAATCGTCAGGCAATTATCGTTCAACGGTTGCAGGCTGGAAGCCTGCGGCACTTCGGCACGGGGCACAGCC
>JANXUO010000086.1 GCA_025356245.1 Hymenobacter sp. | reverse complement strand
GTGCCCCCGCCCACCAGCTGGCGCTGGGTCAGCAGGCGGTTCAGCTCCGTGGCTTGGCGGGCCAGGCGCTGGGTTTGCTCCAGGCTGTGAATGCGGGCCTGCTGCTCGGTGGTGTGAAACCGGGCCTGGGCCTCGGCCAGGGCGTCGGTGTTTTCCTGCGCCCGCAGGCTGTCGCGCAGCACCATCAGCCGGGCCAGCGAGTCGTAGGCGCCCGGCAGGCGCAGGGCCTGCATGGCGTGCGCCAGGGGTTCGAGGGCTTCCACGATGCGGGGCAGCGAGCCGCTGCGGCGGGCCAGGGCCAGCCCCCGCCGGGCTTCGGCCAGGGCCAGGGCGGGCTGGTGGCGGCCCTGGTAGTGGTTGGCCAGCAGCTGGTGCAACGAGGCCGCTTCGGTGTCGAGGTGGTCGGCGACGGTAAAGGCCAGGGCCCGGCGCCAAGTGGCCACGGCCGAGTCGGGCTGCTGCTGCCAGGCTTGCACCTCGCCCAGCTTGGTGAGCAGGGCCACGCGCACCTCGGGGTAGGTGCGGGCATTGAGCAGGGCCACGCCCTCGCGCACCAAGGGGGCGGCCCGGGCAATCTGGTGCTGCTCGATGTAGTATTCGGCCTGGTTGTGCAGCAGCAGCAGCAGGCCGTCGGGGTCGCGGGGCGGGGTAGCAAAGGCGGTGTGGGCGCGGCGGTAGTAGATATCGACGACCGCCGTGTTGCCCAGGCGCTTGGCCAGGCTGGCCAGGCCCATGTAGGCCCCGCCCACAAAGTGATGGTTGCGCATGGCTTGCCCCACGCGCAGCTGCTGCTGGTAGCGGTGCTGGGCGGCCGGGTACTCGTGGGCGTAGAGGTGCAGGCCGGCCAGGCCGCCGTAGGCTTCGGCCTGCCCGCGCAACAGGCCCGTGCGCTGGGCCAGGCGCAGGGCCCGCGCCACGTAAGCCCGCGAGCTGTCGGGGCTGGCGTACATCAGGAACTGGCAGGCAATGAGCCCCTGGTACACCCGCGCCGAATCGGTAAGGCCCGGCCGGTGCACGTTGGCCCACAGCGAGTCGTAGGGCAAGGGCCGCACGGCGGGCGTTGGCCGGGGCTGGGCACCGGCGGTCCAATTCAGACCCGCAAGCAGGATAAAAAAGACTATACTTCTCAGCATAAGCACTTGCGAAGCCACCATTTGTTGGCTAAACACAACGATGCAAGATAGGCCAAAGCCGGGCGTCGGGCACAAAAAAGCACCCGGCCCTGTGGGGGCCGGGTGCGTTGGGCAACTTTTGCCAGCCGGGGCTTACTTGTTGAGGGGGTTGGCGTTGAGCGTGACGCAACCCACGGCGGCCAGGGGGCCGGCCGGGCAGTTGTTGCGGTCGTCGGCGTCGCCGTCGTCTTTTTTGATGCTGTAACCCACGGTCAGCTTCTGGCCGGCGGTGGCGTGAAACGCCTCCCAGGCGCGGCCGGTGGGCACCACCAGGGTGCCGTCGGCCAGTTGCAGCATCAGCCCGCAGCCGGTGGTGGCGCTTTTGTCAACCACCGTAACGGCGGTGTTGCACACGCTGTTTTTGGGGTGGTGGCAGCCGTCGCGGCCCTCTTTGTCGTGGTCGAAGCAGCCGGTGAGCAGGGTGGTAGCCCCCAGGCCCAGCAGGGCAAGGGCCGCAACGGCGCGGGAGCGGGCAAAAAAGTGGTTCATACAAAAAGGGTTAGGGGTGAGCAAACACAAAAGGCAAGGGCAGCCGGCGCCAGGCAGGCAGCCAACCACTCCCTCCAAACCCCCGCCGAACGGTGGCGGGGGCATCGGCCAGTAAAGATGCCGCCTCTTCATTAGCACTTGATGAATTTCCCAGGAAAACCGACCAGCGCCCGCTTTTAGCCGGCCAACGGCGCAGCGGGCGGGCAACCGCTGGGGCGGCCGCCCCGTTTGCGGCCCGCAAACGAACTGTTGCGGGCTAGCGCTCCCGTCAAAAAACCGCTGGCCGGCCCCGACGCCAGAGCGCCGGGCAAAAACACGGGTGCCGGGGGGGTGCGGGCGTGTTGCTTGGCTTAACTGGCGGCCAGGCCGGCAAGGTAGCGGTGGGCTTCGGCCTCGTCGGTGAGGGTGTGGTAGTGGATGTTGTTGGGGGTGGCGTGGCGCAGCACCTGGCCAATGCCCAGGCGGGTAACGGCGTTGGTGGCGGCCAGAATGACGCCCTGCAAGTGGGGCGGCCGGGCAATTTTGCCGTCGTGCCAGTGGGTCGTTACCCAGTCTTTCTCGGTTTCGGTCAGGGGTTCCATCAGGCGGGTGTCGCTCAGGAAACGCGTCCAGCCCCGGCGCAGCAGCAGCTGCCCCAGGTGCGTGAGCAGGCCTTGCAGCTCGATGGGGCTGCGCTTGCCCGCCGCGTAGCGCAGCACGGCGTAGCCGTTGGGGTGTTCGAGCAGCTGGCCGGCGGGGTTCTCGTAGTAAAAATGGTAAGGAACAGTCATGAAAAGACAACAAAGAATGCAGGCGTTAGCCACCGCTGAAAACACAAGAATGCCCGGAGCAAGGAGGCAGCCCCCGCTTTTGCGCGCCGGCCCCCGCCCCTACCCCGGCAGCGCTACCCGCACCTCGAAGCCGGGGGCCAGCAGGCGGTACGTGGCGGTGCCGCCCACGGCCGCCGCCCGCGCCTGCATGTTGCCCAGGCCCTGGCCGCTGGGCCGCCCTGCCCCGTCGTGCCCCTGCCCGTCGTCGGCCACCGTCAGCACCAGGCCGGCCGGGGTCTGGTGCA
>JANXUO010000281.1 GCA_025356245.1 Hymenobacter sp. | reverse complement strand
GGAAAGAGGCGGCCGCCCTCATCAACAAAGGCCTCGAAGCCGCCATCGCCAGCAAGCGCGTGACCTACGACTTCGAGCGGCAGATGGAAGGTGCTACCCTACTGAAATGCAGCGAGTTTGGCGCTGAAATCGTGAAGAATATGTAGTAGCTCAGCAGCTACCTGTTTTCATTAAAACCCCCGCGTTGGCTTCGGCTAGCGCGGGGGTTTTATGTTTTATAAAACAGTCTGTGAGCCTGCTGGCGGCAGGGCCATTACCTCAGCCTCGGCTGTATCTTTGAAGTAGCTTTTGGGCAGGCACTGTCTTTTTTTTCGTTCGCATTATTTTCGGGGTTTAGGTGAAAGTTATTCATACCGCCGACTGGCACTTGGGCCAGCGGTTTCAAAACCAGGAACGGCTCGACGAACACCGCTGCTTTTTGACGTGGCTGACCTCCGCCATCGACGCGCACGCCGTGGAGGTGCTGGTGGTGGCCGGCGACGTGTTCGACAGCGGTACGCCCTCGGCGGCAGCGCGGCAACTGTACTACGATTTTCTGGCGGGCCTGCAAGCCTCGGCAACTTGCCGCGACGTGGTGATTGTGGGCGGCAACCACGACTCGGCGGCTACCCTCAACGCCTCGGCGGGGCTGCTGAAGGGCCTGCGGGTTCACGTAATGGGCGGAGTACCAGCGGCGTTTGAGGACCATTGCCTGGCCCTACCCCACGGGGCGGCGGTGCCGCGCCTGCTGGTGGCGGCCGTGCCCTACCTGCGCGACGGCGACGTGCGCCGCTTGGTGCCCGGCGAAACCGCCCCCGAGCGCGAAGCCCGCCTCCGCGACGGCATTGCCGACCACTACCGCGCCGTGGCCGACGCCATGCGGCTTTTTTACGGGCAGCACCCGGTGCCGGTGCTGGCCACGGGCCACCTGTTTGCCGCTGGCTGCGCCGACAACGACCAGCTCACGGAGCGCCCGCTGAGCATTGGCTCGCTGGGGCAAATTACGGCCGACGCCTTTCCCGAATACTTTGATTACGTGGCGCTGGGGCACCTACACCGGCCCCAAACAGTGGGCGGGCAGGCGCGGGTGCGCTACTCGGGGGCACCCATTCCGCTGTCGTTTTCCGAAACCGGGCACCCGCAGCAGGTGCTGCTGCTCACGTTTGGCAGCGGGCCAGGCTGCCCCGCGGTGGAGGCGCTGGATGTGCCCTGCGAACGGCGCCTGCTGCGCCTGCGCGGTACGCTCGATGAGGTGTTGGCCGACATCGCCGCCTTCGACAACGCGGGCCACCGCCACGAAGCATGGGCCGAGGTGCTGGTGCTGCCCACCCTGCCCTGG
Source organism: Hymenobacter sp. (assembly GCA_025356245.1). GTDB lineage: Bacteria > Bacteroidota > Bacteroidia > Cytophagales > Hymenobacteraceae > Hymenobacter. The sequence goes on along the minus strand of JANXUO010000281.1, from coordinate 5,265 downwards.
GCCGAAGTGCAGGAGCTGCTGCGCGAAGCCTGGCTGGCCACCGAGGGGCGGCTGCGCATCGTCACGGCCCGGCCGCTGCGGCAGGTAGCCGAACTGGAGGGCGGGGCCGCCTCCGCGTCGGCTGCCGTGGAGTTGCTGCCACAGCTGGATGAGCTGACGCCCACGGCCGTGTTTGAGCAATTGCTGGCCGGGCCGGCTTTTGAGGCATTTGAGGCGGAAACACGGGCCGAGCTGCGGGCTACGTTTGCAGAATTGCTACACGGGGGTTCGCACTAGGAAAATCATGCTTTATTTCCTGTACTTTTAAATGCAACGCCGGTCTGGTGAATGTACACTGCGATTAATACTGCGTGAAATGCCCCTAAATAACAGCGCCGTATTCACCAAAAAAATCAACAGGAAACAGGTTTCCGCTACAATTATTCGCCCATCCTGTCTTAACCCGTAATGCGCATTCTCTCTATTGCTTGCCGTAATATTAATTCGTTGCGGGGAAGCCAGGAGCACCGGCTCGACTTTGAGGCGGAGCCGCTGGAAGGCTGCGGGTTATTTGCGATAATTGGGCCGACGGGCGCGGGCAAAACCACGCTGCTCGACGCCCTGACCCTGGCCCTCTACAACCGCACGCCGCGCCAGGGCAACTCGCAGGCCCTGCTGAGCCACGGGGCGGCCGAGGGCTGGGCCGAGGTAGTGTACGAGGTGGAAGAAGGCCGCTTCCTGAGCCGCTGGAGCGTGCAGCGGGCGCGTAAAAAGCGCGAAGGCACCCTGCAAACGGCCATCATCGAAGTGAGCACCTGGCCCGATGCGGCGGCACTGGCGGCCGGAGCCGAACGCAAGCTCCTCACCCACAAATCAACGGAAAGCATTCGGAAAAACATTGAGCTGACGGGGCTTGACTACGACCAGTTTACGCGCTCGGTGCTGCTGGCCCAGGGCGGTTTTGCCGAGTTTCTGCGGGCTAAGGACGACGAGCGGGCCAGCTTGCTGGAGCGCATGACGGGCACGGCCATCTACAAGCAGCTCTCGCGGCAGGCCCACGAGCGCAAGGTGGCCGAGGAGAAAGCCGAGGAGGTGCTGGCCATCCGGCTGGGGGCGGTGCAGCTGTTTGATGAAGCAACTCTGGCGGCCAACAACGCCGCCGTCGCCACCCTGGCCGAGGAAACCGCCGCTGCCGCTGCCGCCGAAGACACGCTCAAAAAACAGCACGAGTGGCACCGCCGCCTGGCCGACCTGACCACCAAAACCGCCACCGCCGCCTTGGCCCTGACGGCCGCCGAAACCGCCCGCGCCGCCGAGGCCGCCGCTCTCGAACGCCTGGCCACCCACGAGGCCGTGGAGCCGTTTGAGGAACCCTGGCGCACGGCCCAGGCCAGCGAAAGCGAGGGCCGCAAGGCCGACGAAAACTTTCACAAACTCGAGGCGCAAGCCAAAGCCGCTGCCACCTACCTGGTAAATGCCGAGGCCGACACCGCCCCGCTCGAAGCCGAATGCCAGGCCGCTGCCGCCGCGCTAACCACCCGCAAGCCCGCCCTCGACGCTGCCCTGGCCCAGTTGCCACTGCTCGATAAATTGGCCCGCCAAACCACCGCTGCCCACGCGGCCTGGCAGAAACTACAACGCGAGTACAGCACCACCGGCCAGCGCCTGGCCGCCACCCAAACCAGCCTCGAAACCACTGTCACCGACTACAACATCCTGAACACTTGGTTGCAAACCCACGCCGCCGACCGTACCCTCGGCCCCGCCATCGGCGAAGCCAAACGCCTAGTGGAGTTGCGCGAAAAACTGCTGGCCGATTTTAAGGAGCGCCAAGGCGGGCTCGCACCGCTGGAAAAGCAGCGGACCGCCGCCGCCCAAAAAGAAGCTGCCAGCGCCCAAACCGCCGCCGATACGGCCGAAGCCTTGCGCCTATTGGCCGACGAGGAAAAAACCCTGACCGCCCAACACGCCGGGCTGCTGGCAGCGGCCCACGCCCGCGCTGCCGACGTGAGCGCCCGGCTGGCCGACACCCGCCAACGGGCCGGGCTGCTGAATCGCCAACGCATTGCCCAGGAGCTTTTTGCCCAACACGCCACGAGCCTGACCGCCGGGCAGCCCTGCCCGTTGTGCGGTGCCCTCAAACACCCAGTGCTGCACACAGCAATGGACGCCTCGGAAGAAACCATCAGCGCAACGCAAGACCAGGCCATTGCTGCCGACGACCAAGCCACGGTTCTCGCCGCCGAGCAAGCCGACAACCAGGCCCTGCTGCTGCTGCTGCAAAGCGTGGCCGGGGCCGCCCCGGCGGTCCTGCGCCTAGCCGGGCCACTGCCCAACGTGGCCGACGCCACCCGCAGCGCCAACCTGCTCCTGCGCGACCTCAACGCCCTGCCCGCCCGCCGCACCCGCCTCGAAGGCGACGGCAAGCTGGCTCGCAGCCAAGTGCTGGAAGCGCAGCAGCAACAAACTGACTTACAACTTCAAACCAACGAGCTAACCCGAAAAACGAACGAGTTGAAGGCCGAAGGCAAAACCCTGGCCGAGCAGCTCGACGCGCTGGCCCACGCCTTCGGCACCGCTTTCGTACCCACCCAGGCGGCGGCTTTGGAAGCGGAATTGCGCCAGCGCCTGACGGCGTTTGAAGACGCCCAGCAGCGGCTCGCGGCCCTCGAAACCGCCCAGCGCGAGGCCCGGACCGCCGCCACCAGCCTGCACGAACAGCACGAGCGCTTGGCCGAGGAAGTCAAAAAAGCCGGCGCGGCCCACGCGCAGGCCGAAACCGAGCGCGCGGCAGTAGCCGCCGCCGTGCTGGCGGCGCACCCCAACTTTGCCACGCCCGCCGCCGCCCTGCTGCACCTCGAAACCGCCGCCGCCAACGCCCGCCAACGCCTCGACAACCAAGCCAAAACCGTGGCCGAGCTGGCCGAAAAACACCGCCTGGCGCTGGCGCGTTGCACCGACGAAACCGCCCGCCGCGACGCGGCCCTGGCCCGCGCCCAAATCGAGTTTGCGGCCCTCGACGCCGCCCTGGCCGTTGCCCAGCTGCCGCCCCTGGCCCAATTGCGCCTGGGGGCCCGCCTGCTACCGCCCGACGAGCGCCCCCGCTTCCGTGCCCTCCGCGCCCGCCTCGACCAGGCCCTGGCCACCGCCCGCGCCCTGGCGCAGCAGTTGGCCACCGAATACGCCGCTGCCCAGGCAGAAGCCCTCAGCCCCGCTTCCCCCGAAGCCGTTGAAGATGCTTACGCCGAAGCCCAGGCCACCCACCAGAGCCTGCGCGACCAGCTGCTGCTGCTCAACCAAGCCCTTGCCGATGATGCCCGCAACCGCCTGGCCCACGCTACGTTGGCCAACGAGCTGCAAGGCCAGCAGGCCGAAACCCGCCGCTGGCGCAACCTTCACGAACTCATCGGCCACGCCGAGGGCACCAAGTTCAGCCGCTTCGCGCAGGGCCTGACGCTGGCCCGCCTCGTGGCCCTGGCCAACCAGCACCTGGCCCAGTTCAACGACCGCTACCAACTGGCCCGCCGCGACACCACCACCCTGGGCCTGCTCGTGGCCGACGCCTACGACGACTGCACCCGCGACGTGAGCACCCTCTCCGGCGGCGAAACTTTTCTGGTGAGCCTGGCCCTGGCCCTGGGCCTGGCCGAGCTGGCCTCGGCCAACGCCGCCCGCCTCGACTCGCTCTTCATCGACGAAGGCTTCGGCACCCTCGACGCCGACACGCTCGACGTGGCCCTGGCCGCCCTGGGCAGCCTCCGCCGCCGGGGCAAAACCATCGGCATCATCACCCACGTCCCGCCCGACAGCTTGCGCGACTACATCGACACCCTGGTGCTAGTGGAGCGCACCGGGCCGGGCAGTAGCCGCCTGCGCCTGCTGCCCGAGGTAGCCGTTGCGTTATGAGCAAGCCCGTTTTTGGCCACGTCGGCGCGGCCCGCCCCGGCGACCTGTTTGCCTCGCGGCAGGAGCTGGCTTTTCGGGGCCAGCACCGCCCCCTGCGGTCGGGCGTGTGCGGCACAGCAGCCCTTGGCACCGAGAGCATTGTGCTGGCTGATGCCTACGAAGATGACGAAATTCACGAAACCTATTTTTGGTACGCCGGCCGGGGCGGGCGGCACCCGCAAACCGGCCAGCAGGTGGCCAACCAGCACCTCGACGCGCGCAACCTTCCGCTGGCCCGCAGCGCCGAAACCGGCCGCCCCGTGCGGGTGTTCCGCCGCATTGCGCCCAGTCCGGCCGACCGGCAGTTTCGCTACGAAGGACTGTGGCAGGTAGTCCATTGCGAACGGGTGGTCGGCCGTTCCGGCTTTCTGGTGTGGCGCTTTCGGTTTGAGCCGTGGCGGGTATAGCGCGGACTTCAAAGTCCGCGCTACCCTACACAATCACCTGCGCATCTACGTCGAACGTAGCCGCCGGCGGCTTTGGGTTCATGTCCTGCAAAGCAGCTACTACTATTTCCATAATAGCTAAATCTCTGGCCCATTTGGCATTAGAGGGCACCACGTACCACGGGCAATTGGGGGTGCTGGTGGCCATCAGGGCATCTTGCAGGGCTACCTGGTAGGCGGGCCAGTGGGCGCGCTCCTTGAGGTCGTTGGGGTCGAATTTCCAGCGTTTGGCGGGGTCGGCGAGGCGGTCGCGCAAGCGCTGGGCTTGCTCGGCCAGCGAAATATTGAGGTAAAACTTGAGGATGCGAGTGCCGCTACGGGTCAGCATGGCCTCGAAACTGTTGATGTCGGCGTAGCGGGCGCGGCACTCTTCCTCCGACACAATGCCGTGCACACGCGTCACCAGCACATCCTCGTAGTGCGAGCGGTTGAAAACGCCGATGTGGCCGCTACGGGGCGTTTGGGCGTGGATGCGCCACAAAAAATCGTGGTCCAGCTCGTGCTGGGTGGGTGCTTTGAAGGCCGCCACCTGCACCCCGGCGGGGTTCACGCCAGTAAGAAGCTTCTCGATGGCCCCGTCCTTCCCGCCGGTGTCCATGGCCTGAAACACCAGCAGCAGGCTTTGCCTGTGTTCGGCGTAAAGATATTCCTGCAACTCGGCCAGGCGCGGGCGCAACTTGGCAAGGCGCTTGTCAGCGTCGTCTTTGTCGAAGGGTTTGGTGGCATCGGGGTCCACGTCCGCCAGGCGGAAAGTTGTGGGTTCGACAAGTACGGCGGGGGTTTTGTGTTTGTGGTGCGACATTGAAGGGGTACAGTGTTGGGTGTTGTTTTTGATATTCAGTTTTAGGTGTTGGGTATTCGGTGTTGGGTATTCGGTGTTGGGTATTCGGTGTTG
>JANXUO010000275.1 GCA_025356245.1 Hymenobacter sp. | reverse complement strand
CCTGAGCACCCCGGCCGGTCCGGTAAGCAAGCGCCTGGTAATCGAATAGGGGTGGGGCTGGCCCCCTTGCAAGGTTGGCCATTGCCTGTGCTGCTGTCCTTTTTTCTGTTTTTCTTCAACCCCAAACCCCCAAACCCCAATCATGAAATTTCCCCGCTACCGCCGCGCCTTGCTCGCGGCCTTCCTGCTGTTGCTCGTCTTGCCGATGGCTTGCAAGAAAGATAAAGAAGTCGTTCTGAAAATGTACGTGGCCGCATTCCTCGAAAACCTGGAGGTGCTGCCGCCGAATACATCAATTGATTACGACATCAACGACCTGCTGGTGGGCGGGGCCCGCGTGACGGTGCTGAGCGCGGCCAATACCTACGGGGCCGAAGTGGCAATGAGCGACGAGGTGCCCTACTCGTTTACCCTGGACAAAGTCGTGTACCGGGGCAACTTCACCCGCAGCAGCGTCGCTTACACCGGCACCATCGCCAAAGCGCTGTTCACCAACACCAGCAACGACTCCGCCACGCCCAACCAGCTCAAAGTGAGCGTGACCAACGCGACCCCCACGCTCTACCTCAACGACGTGCGCCTGCCGGCCCCCACCGCCGTACCCGCCACCGGCGGCACGGGCGGCACTACCTGCCCGCTGGGCACCTGGCAAACGCCCACTTGCAACGGCGCAGCCGGGCAGTACCTGGTCTACAACTTCGGCCCCGGCGGCGTGGGCTACTCCGAAAACCCTGACTGCAACGGCATTTGCGGCAATCTCAAGTACAACTTTCGCTACACCGTCAGCGGCAATGCCATCAGCTACACCTTCACCAGCGTGGACCCGGTGACGTGCAGCAGCCAGCCGCCGCCCCTGCCCAGTCCGGCCGGGCCGTACTCCATCACCTACACCTGCGGCAACAACGGCAACCAACTCGTGACCGAGGCCGTGAACACGCGCACCGGGGTGCTCACCACCCTCACCTTTGCCCGCCGATAAGGTAGGTTGCCGAAAGCTGAAACACATACTGGAGCCCGGCAACCAGCACAAACGGGGCGGAACCGAAAAGCCTTACGAGTAGGAAAACCAACCAATTTCTTTTATTACCCTTTATGAGTACCAAAACCATTCTTAACGCCGCCGCCCTGGTGCTTGTCTCGTTGGGCATCTTTTTCAAGCTGGAGCAGTGGGCCGGGGCCGACATCATGATGCTGGTGGGCTTCGGCCTGCTGCTTATTTCGACGCTGGCCCTCACGGCGGGCGACAACACTGCTGCCGGAATGCCCGCCGGGTTGAACTACGCCATCGTAGCGGCGCTGGCCGCCGGCATCCTGGGCACGGTGTTCAAGCTGATGCACTGGCAGGGCAGCAACCCGATGGCCCTGGTTGCCGTGGTGCTGCTGGTCGTCGCGAGTGTGCTGCTCCTGGCTTCCAAAGCTGCCGTGAGCGGCTCCCGGCAATTGCTGACAGTGACTTTCCTGTTCCTTGCGCTGTCGCTGGCGTGCTTGCTTTTCCTCCAAAAGCGCCCGGCGGCCACCGAGCCAATTGCTGCCACTGAGCAAGCCACCGAGTAGCTGCCGCCAGCCAAGGGTGCCATTGCTTTGGCCAACCGCTGTTGAAATAGGCCCTAACGGGAACGTTGTGTTGCGAAAGGGCAGGCCATCGGCCTGCCCTTTTTGGTGGGCAGCGCAAGCCGGCTGCTCAACCTCACCCTTTGCCTACCGGGGCTCGTCCATCACCTGCCCCACCCGCCAGCGGTGGCTGGGCAGTAGCCGGTAAGTGATGGTGCGCGAGGCTGCTGTGGTGTTGGCCAGGGCGAAGCTGCGCACCCGCATGGTGAAGGACATCATGCCGGGAATTTACGGCGGGTTGAGCGCCAACGGCGGCACGGACATGGCCGTGCTCAACAACAACCTGTATTTTAAGGCAGCAGACGGGCTGACCGGCGATGAGCTGTGGAAAAGCGACGGCACTGCCGCCGGCACGGTGCTCGTGAAAGACCTGGTGCCGGGGAGCACCGGCTGTTTTCCGCAGCGGCCCACGGCCCACAACGGCAAAGTGTATTTCACGGCCGACGACCGGGTGCTGGGCACCGAACTTTACGTGAGCGACGGCACCGCCGTCGGCACCCGCTTGGTGCGCGACATCAACCCCGGCGGCTTCAGCGCCAACCCGACCCATATGCAGGGCATGGGCACCAACCTGTACTTCAAGGCCACCACGCCGGGCAGCGGCCGCGAGCTGTGGAAAACCGACGGCACCGCCGGGGGCACGGCGCTGGTGAAGGACCTTTTGCCGGGCACCGGCAACGGGGTTGGCGGGTTCGGTAGCTACGTGAATTACCTGACGGCCTTTAACGGCTACCTGTATTTTGAAGGCTACGATGGCCAGGCCGGGGGCTTTAATCGCCTCTACCGCACCGATGGCACGGCCGTTGGCACCGCGCCCTTCAACCCGGCCACAGCCAGCCTGATTACTCCCCGATACGTGCAGGTGGCCAACAACACCCTGTTCTTCTCGGCCTACGAGCCGACCCGCAACCCCGCCGTGGGCAGCGAGCCCTGGCGCAGCGACGGCACGGCCGCCGGCACCGTATTCATGGGCGACATCTTTCCGGGCCCGAACGGCTCGTACGCGGGGTTGTTCACGTATTACAACGGGGGACTGCTGTTTTCGGCCAGCAATTATGACAACGGCCAGGAGCTGTGGCGCTACGCCGCCACCGCCGCCAGCACCGCCGCCGCCCGCAGTGCGCCCGCCCTGGCCCTGTGGCCCAACCCGGCCCAGGGCCGCGCTACCGTGCAGTTGCCCGCCGGCCTTGAGGCCCGCGAGCTGACCCTGACCGACGCCCTGGGCCGGGTGCTGCGCCGCTACCCCGTGCCCGCCCAGGCCCGTCAGGCTACGCTGGACTTGGGCGGGCTGCCCGCCGGCTTGTACCTGCTGCGCGGCGGCGCGGCCCAGGGCCGGTTGGTGGTCGAGTGGCGGCTGAAGTAGCATTTGGCAGTCAGTGGTTTGAACGCGCTGACGCTGGTTGGTGCTGAGCGCCCCGCCTTTTCGGCGGGGCGCTTTTTTTGGGCCGACCTGCTGGCATTAAAAATTAGCCGTAGGTTTCGGCCCGGTTCAGCGCCTCACGCCGGCGTTGGGCAGTGGCCAATGCCCCGATTTGCTATTTTCGCTCGTTGCTGATGCTGCGCTTCCCTCCCCTTGAACCTGCTCCGGCGGCCGGGCCAGACGCGGCCGGGGCCGGGGCCGGTGTCCCGTGGACGGACGTCTGGAGCCCGGAGCTCTACGACGACCCCACTGCTGGGCCCGATGCCGACGGGGCCGCCCTGGGCCAGCGGCTGGCCGCCACCCTGCTGGCCACCCAGGGCCTGTACATCTTCGACCACCGGGCCAAGCAGACCCTGTTTGTGTCGGCGGGCGTGGAGCGGCTGCTGGGCTACCCGGCGGCTTGCTTCACGATGGCGTTTCACTACGGCCTGATTCACCCCGACGACCTGCCCATCGTGACGGAGGCCACCGTGCTCACCAACCTTTACGCCATCGAGCACCGCCGCGAATGCCTGGCCGACCTGGTGATGGCCGTGGACTACCGCCTGCGCCACGCGGCCGGCCACTGGGTGCGGGTGCTGCGGCAAAACTTTGTGCTCAAGCGCGACCCCAGCGGGGCCGTGGTCGTGATTGGGGGCCTGTTCACCGACATCACGGCCCACAAGCACACCCACGACGTGCGCTTCCAGGTGAACCGGCCCGACTTTGCCGACTTCGTGCGCCGCCACCGGCCCGCCACCGCCGTCCTCAGCGCCCGCGAACAGGAAGTGCTGGCCCTGATGCTCGACGGCCACACCAGCAGGCGAATTGCCGCCCAACTCGGCATCAGCCCCGCCACCGTGGACACCCACCGCCGCAACCTGCGCCGCAAAACCCAATCGACCCGCCTCCACCACCTGCTGCAACACCTCGACCCGGCCTGAGCCCCGCGCCGGGCCGTTGCGGCGGTCCTTGCTTTGCTGCCATGACTCCTCGTTTGCTTGCCTTGCCCGCCCTGGGCAGCGCCCTTGCCTGCTACGAAGGCGGCGACCCCGCCGGCCCGCCGCTGCTGCTGCTGCCCGGCAACTCCCTGTCGGCGGCCAGTACCTACGGGGCGCTCTGGGCCGACCCCGCCCTGGCCGGTTTCCGGCTGCTGGCCCTCGACTGGCCGGGCTGCGGGGCCTCGCCCTGGGTGAGCCCGGCCCAGCACGGCCTCTACGGCTTGCGCGGGCTGCGCCGGGTGCTGCGGGCGGCCGGGGCCGCCCTGCCCCTGGCCGGGGCGCTGGTGGTGGCGCACTCGCTGGCCGGCCACCTGCTGCTCGATGTGCTGGCCGACCTGCCGCCGCTGCGCGGGGCGCTGCTGGTGGGCACCCCGCCCCTGGCCGACGCGGCCAGCCTGGGGGCCGCCTTCCGGCCCGACCCCCGCGCGGCGGGCCTCTTCGGGGCTGCCCTTACGCCCGCTGCCCTGGCCGACCTGCTGGCCCTGCTGCTGCACCCGGCGCACCACGCCGCGCACGCCCCGGCCCTGGCCGCCGCCCTGCGCCAGAGCGACCCGGCCTTCCGCACCGCCTTGAGCGCCGACATCGCCGCCGGCCACCTGGTGGATGAGGTGGCCGTGCTGCGCGACACCCGCCTGCCCCTGGCCCTGGCCCTGGGCGCGGCCGACGGCCTGATAGATGCCGCCTACTTCGCCGGCCTGCCCGCCGCCCCCGCCCGCTGGGGCTCCGCCCTCACGCTGCTTGCGGGCGCGGGCCACCTGCCCATGCTCGAAACGCCGACGGCTTTTGGTGCGCTGCTGCTGGCCTTTGCGGCGGCCACCGCCCCGCCACCTGCCGGCCACGAGATGTCGGCCATTGACATTTCCGCTTCGGCAACTCTGGCGTAAGCGTAGCTTTTACCGGGCTAACTACCAAATCCAAAACGGGATTGTCGGGGAGCACTGCGCCGGGCGGGCACGGCAAATGTCGAAGAAAGCAGGATTTACTGCCGACCTTGCCGGCCTGTTCCTTCTTTCCTGCCCGATGAGCTCCGCCTTGCGCCTCGTTTGCCTGCTCGTACTGCTGCCCCTGGCCGCGCCCGCCCAGCGCACCGGCCCCGACCGGATGCCCGTCGTGCCCCCGCGCCCCGACTCGCTGCACGCCTGGCTGCGGCGGCCCGGCGTGGCCGACACCACGCGGGTAAAGCTGCTGATTATGGGCAGTCAGTTGTTCTTGAGCAGCCGGCTGGACAGTGCCCGCTGGTACGGCGAGCAGGCCGTGGCGCTGGCCCGCCGCCGCCGCTTCGGGTGGGGCGAGAGCTACGGCTTGCTCACCCTGGCGGCCATGCAGTATTACGGCGCTGACTACCCGGCGGCGCAGGCTTCGTTTGAAGGGGCGTTGCGGGCGCTGGGGCCGCAGGCCAAGCCCGACGTGGTGGGCCACGCCTACCTGGGGCTGGGCAACGTAGCCACCGAGCTGCACAACGCCGCTGCAGCCCAGCGCTACTTTGCTCAGGCTCAGCACCTATATGCCCGCTGCCGGCCGCGCTTCGTGACAGGCGAGCAGCTCGTGCTGCACAACCGCGCCAACGGCTACCTCGACGCCCACGCCCCGGCCCTGGCCCGGTCGCTGGTGCAGCAGGGCCTGGCGCTGCTGCGCCGCTACCCCAAGGCCGGCCGGCTGGCCAAGTTCGAGCTGCTGCTGGGGGCGGTGCAGGAGCAGCAGGGCCACCCCGATTCGGCCGCCGCCACCTGGCAGCAGGCCGTGCGCCGCAGCCGCGCCACCCGCGACGTGGAGGCCGAAGGGGCCGCCTGGCAGCACCTGGCCGCCCAGGCCCAGCGCCGCCACGCCGCGCCCCTGGCCCTGGCCCGCGCCCGGCAGGCCGCCGCCCTCTTCCACCGCCTCGGCGACCCCGAACAAGAGGCCGAAGCCCTCGACGTGCAGGCGGCCGCCCTCGCCGCCCTGCGCCGCCCCGAAGCCTACGACACCCTGCGCCGCTACACCACCCTGCGCGACACCATCCTGAGCCAGCAGCGCTTCGAGGCCGTGGCCACCGCCCAGGCCCGCTTCGATAGGGCCGGGCAGCAGGCCCGCATCCGGGTGCTGCGGCAGCAGCGGCGCATCAGTCAGTTGCGGGCCGCGCAGGCGGCGGGCCGCGCCCGGCAGTACGCCCTGGCCGCCGGCGGCCTGCTGCTGCTGCTG
>JANXUO010000273.1 GCA_025356245.1 Hymenobacter sp. | reverse complement strand
CCGTTAAGTTTAACAATTCGACAAATTTATATTTTACTAAGACAGCGCAGCGCCGGGCGTTTACGGCCTGCCTACTGCCTGATAGCGGCTGTCGGGTTACCCGCCCAGCCCCGCGGGCAAGTCGTTGCCCACGCGCAGCTCGCCAATCCAGCGTGAGTATCTTAGCGTATGATAAAGCTCGGCACACTCACCATATTAAAACAGCTCCTTCCGGCGAGCCCCCCTTTCGCAGCGCTGAATGACCCAAATAACGCGGCCAGGGAACTGGCTTTCAAATAATATATCTTTACGACTTATATCTTCATCATTTTTTAGCGCTGCTTTCATTCGTTGGGTTGCGTTGTTCGCCTTCAAGCCCGCGCCACAAGCCAACTGCGTAACAGCAGATTATTACTGCGGCAAGCGGGCCCACAAAAGCCGGGCGGGGCAAAACCAACGCCGGGAGCGGCTACTTTACCCGGTGCGTAGTAGCTTCGCCGGGCTCGGCCGCGCCGCTCACCTTCCTATTCTATGTCCGCTTCGCTTTCTTCGTTTCCCGATTCTGCCCCCGCGCCGCTCACCGTAATGGGAGCCGGGCTGGTGGGCTCCCTGCTGGCCCTGTACCTGGCCCGCCGCGGCCACACCGTGCAGGTGCTGGAACGCCGCCCCGACCCCCGCCGCAGCGGCCCCCAGGAGGGCCGCAGCATCAACCTTGCCCTCAGCGACCGCGGCTGGCGGGCTTTGGAGGGCGTGGGCGTGGCCGACAGCATTCGCGCCGTCGGCATTGCCATGACGCACCGCGTGATGCACGACCCAGCCGGCCACCTCACCGAGCAGCCCTACGGGCAGGCCGGGCAGGCCATCTACTCCGTCAACCGGGGCCACCTCAACCGCACCCTCCTCACCCTGGCCGAGGCCGAGCCGGGGGTCAGCGTCGCCTTCGGGCAGCAGTGCCTGCACCTCGATTTGGCCGCCCGGCGCCTGCACCTGCTCGACACCGCCACCCGGCAGGAGCACAGCGCCGACTACATCCGCCTCTTCGGCACCGACGGCGCTTTTTCGGCCGTGCGCAGCACCCTGCAACGCACCGACCGCTTCGACTACACCCAGGATTTTCTCGACTACGGCTACAAGGAGCTTACCATCGAGGCGGGCCCCAACGGTGCCTGGGCCCTCGACAAGCACGCGCTCCACATCTGGCCGCGCGGGCGCTTCATGATGATTGCCCTGCCCAACCTCGACGGCTCGTTCAACGCCACGCTCTACTTCCCCTTCGAAGGGCCGGAGTCGTTTGCGGCGCTCGACACGCCGGCCAAGGTGCAGGCGTTTTTTGAAGCTGAGTTTGCCGATGCCGTGCCCCTCATGCCCAACCTGCTGGCCGAGTACGCCCACCATCCCACCGCCTCGCTCGTCACCATCCGCTGCTACCCGTGGCAGCACCAGGGCAACGTGCTCCTGCTCGGCGATGCCTCGCACGCCATTGTGCCTTTTTACGGCCAGGGCATGAACGCCGGCTTCGAAGACTGCACCGTGCTCAACCAGCTCCTCGACCAGCACGGCGATGCCGACTGGCCGGCCGTGTTCGACGCGTTTCAGCAGCAGCGCAAGCCCAACGCCGACGCCATGGCCGACCTGGCCGTGTACAACTTTGTGGAGATGCGCGACCGCGTGGCCGACCCGCGCTTCCTGCTGCAAAAGAAAATTGAGGCCAAAATAGCGGCCCAGTTTCCGGGCCGCTGGACGCCCCTCTACACCCAGGTCACGTTTTCGCCCGACGTGCCCTACGCCCAAGCTTGGGCCAACGGCCAGCGGCAAGACGGCATTATGGCCCAGCTCATGCCCCTCATTCACACCGAAGCCGATTACGACACCGCCCCGGTGCAGGCCCTGGCCACCGAGCTGGTAGCCAGCCCTGGCTGAAAATGGCGCGGAGCCCGTGTAGCGCCAACCGCCGCCGAGCCGAAGACTCGGGGAAACAACCGTTAAGAACAAATATCGCCCAATCTGTTTAGCGACTGGTTAATTTGCCAGTTGCCCCCCTCAGTGTAGCTTTGTCTATAAAGCAGATAGCCCACCACTAGCCGCTGGCCTGCCCGCCCGCTGCCGCTGTCTCCCGCACCCTCCCCACCCCCTTCGTTCCACTTCTATGCTAACCTGTGCCATCATCGACGACGATGAGATTAACCGGCTGACGCTGGAACATTACATCAGCCTGACCCCCGACCTACAGCTCGAAGCCTCGCTGACCGACGGCATTGCGGGCCTGACGTACTTCCGCCAGGGCAACAAGGTCGATTTGCTGTTTCTCGACATCGAAATGCCGCACCTCAACGGCCTGGAGCTGTTGCGCGTGCTGCGCGACCCGCCGGAAGTCATCATCACCACCGCCCGCACCGACTTCGCCGTCGATGCCTTCGAGTTGCGCGTAGCCGATTACCTAGTCAAGCCTTTCGAGTTTGCCCGCTTCACCCAGGCCGTGCAGCGTGTAATGCAACGCTTGCGCCCCGTGCTGCCCGCCGCCAAGCCCGGCACCCGGGCCACCAATGCCGAAGCGCCGACCACCGCCGACCTCTTCGTGAAGGTAAACAGCCGCATGGTGCGCATTAATTTCGACGATGTGCTGTACGTCGAAGCCCTCTCCGACTACGTCAACATCGTTACGCCCAAGCACAAGTACATCGTTTACACCACCCTCAAAGGCATCGAAACCCGCCTCACGCCCTTCCCCAACTTCGTGCGCGTGCACCGCAGCTACCTGCTCAACACCCAGCACATCGAGTCGATTGAAGACAACACTGCCAACCTGAAGGACGGCCACTTCGTGCCTATCGGCAAGTCGTACCAAGACGGTTTTTTTAAGAGCCTGGCCCGCATCTAGACCGCAGATTCGAACGGGTTTGACGGATTTAACGGATACGCCGCTGCGCGGCTGGCTGCGCAGGGACAACGCCAGCGTGTTTTCGAGCTGTAGTTTGAGCAAAAACCACCACCACCAAAAACGGCAGCCCTCAGGGGCTGCCGTTTTTGTTTTCCTGTATGCCCCTGCGTAGCCAGCCGCGCAGCGGCGTATCCGTTAAATCCGTCAAATCCGTTCGAATCTGCGGTCAGATGTTCATGGCCGACTCGCGGCGGCGCATTTTACCGGCCGGGATGCCGAACATCATTTTGAAGCGGCGGCAGAAATAGGCGGTGTCTTTGTAGCCCACTTCCTTGCCGATG
>JANXUO010000207.1 GCA_025356245.1 Hymenobacter sp. | reverse complement strand
GCAGGCTCAAACGCCGGCTCTGACTTGGCGTCATGACTACGGCACGAGCCGCAACGAAACCGAAGGGTACGCAGTAAAGATGACAACTGGTTATATAACTATAGGCGAGCAGTCTTATTTTAACAGCACGGCGGCCCTGCTCTATTTTGTGCGCACTAACGATTTTGGTGACACCTTGTGGACAAAACGAGTATCTGCCCCTAGCTCAACATTGCCGCACATAACAGGATTCATCCTCGGGCCAAGTGGGAATTTAGTTGTTACCGGTCAGGACTATACCACAAGCCTGGCTTTCATCATGATGCTTCGGCCAAACTGCGACACCGTTTGGACTCGTGCCCGGCGTTTTGAGAACCCAGGTTCTACCTTTAATCGTAGCGGTTTTTTTTTCCCTATTGCAACACCCGATGATAATCTGGTGGTTCTGCAATCTCATTTTTATGACAACGTACCGGCTGGTAACGGTTATACAAATGACGACAAAATTTTGAAAATCAACGCGCTGACAGGCCAAGACATATGGCGTGTAAATCTTAACTCATATTTTAGTAGCCTGTATCAACCTGGCTCCGCAGTGGGTAGTAGAGTGGCCGCGTCGAACGCAGGATTTCTTGTCTTTAACACGGGCCGCCTCATCGGTGGTACAAGCGCTGTGACAACTACGCTGGTGGTCAGTCCCGTCGGGGTATTGGGAAGGGTGCAACACCGATTGCTTTCACTTACTCAACCGGTGGTTACAAATCAAAGCTATTACCTTGATGCTACAGGAAACACGATGTTGGCGGGACGTGAAACCCTCACCAAACTTAACGCGCAGGGCGACACGCTGTGGAGCACGACGGTGCCGAGCCGCTACCCCGGCCGGCAGTGGCAGGGGGCGGCTGTTGCCCAGGACCGGCAGGGCAACTACGTGGTACTGGGCAACTCGCGCTATACCATTGGCGGGTCGGTGATAGCCGAGAACATCCACCTGACCCGTTTCCGACCCAATGGGCAGGTGGTGAACGACACCATGCTCTACCGGCCGGGCCAGACCTACGGCCGCAGCCTGCACCTGGCCGCCAACGGCGAGCTGGTGGTCAGCGGCTACGGCAACAACGGTCCCAATGGCGGGGCCGACCTGTTTCTGCTCCAGTTCCGGGGGTTCCGGCCCTTGGCCAGCCGGGCCGAAGCCGCCGTTGCGGCGGGTGTGGCCGTCTATCCTAACCCGGCCGCCGGCCCCGAGGCCGTGCGCCTGACTTTGCCCGAGCGCCCCGGCCCCTACGCCCTGGTCGTGCTCGACGCGCTGGGGCGGCCCGTGGCCCGGCCCGTGGTGCCGCCCGGCAGCCGCACAGTATCCGTGCCGATGGCGGGCCTGCCGCCCGGCCTTTACGTGCTGCGCCTCACCGGCCCCGACGGCCAAAGCTGGACCACTAGGCTCGTGCGCGAGTAAGCCAAGCGCGGCCACGTTGAACACAAAAAAGTTCGCCCTATGATATGGGGCGAACTTTTTTTGTGGTTTTTTTGCGGATTGGGGAATGGCGTTACGCCACGGCCAACGCCAGCACCAGCCCCGCCAGCGTAGCCGCCAGCTTGGGCCAGTTCAGCCGGTGTTCGGGGCTGGTTTCAAACAGAATAGTGGTAGAAACGTGCAGGAAGCTACCCGCCACCAGCCCCAGCAGGGCAGCGTAAAGGCCACCTTGCAGCAGGGCCGGCGGCAGGCCGTAGTTGCCCACCAGCACCCCCAGCGGCGAGGCCAGCGCAAACAGGGCCAGCCAGGGCCAGGCCCGGCCCATGCTGCCCAGCCGCAGCCGCAGCAGCGTGGCCAGCGCAAACGCCGCCGGCACGTGGTGCAGGGCCACGCCCGCCGCAATGGCGTAAAAACTATTGCTCACGTCGCCCCCCACATTGCTGTTAACCAGCAAAATGCTGCCCTCCACAAACGAATGCAGCACCAGCGCGCCCAGCAAACCCAGCGGCACCCGGCCCACCATTAGTGCTGCCTGCCCATGCGTCGGCGGGTGCACGTGCACGTGCCCATGCTCGACGCCCTGCGACACCAGCTCCAGCAGCATTTGGCCAAAAAAACCGGCCAGCACCCAGTACCCCACGCGTTGCGGGTGGGCGGGGTCAAGCGTCAGGGCCTCGGGCAGCAAGTGCGTGACGGTGAGCGTGAACAGATAAGCCCCGCTAAACGCCAACAAAGGCTTCAGCCAGCCGCCGCTCCGCTGCACGGGCAAGCACCCGGCCGCCCAGCCCGCGCCCAACACCGGCAGTAAAAGCATCAAAATGGCAATCCACATAAGGCAAAAAGCAGGTTCGCACAGACGTTCTCGGCCTGCTACCGAGCATCAAACTCAGTAAAACGCCGGGAACTCTGTGCGAAAAAGTTGGCCTGATTGCCGCGCGGCGGCGGCCAGGAAATCAGCGATTGGAACGGGGTTTATTTCCCGGCCTCGGCCTTGTGGGCGGCGGGGGTGTTGCCTTCTTCCACGGCTTTCATGGTAGCGCCACGTTTTTCGAGGGCCTCTACCGAGTTGGCCGATTCGGAACCGTCGCCGGGGGCTTCGGTGGCTACTTTAGCTTCGGCCTTGGCGGCGGCGGCTTCCTGCTCCTTCATGTCTTCGGCGAGGCCCACGTTGTGGCCTTCCTCGAAGTTTTCGGTCGAGCGGGTGCCGGGCTCCACTAAGTCAAGCGAGGTTTTCTGGTCGGGGCGCCAATCAGAAGGCTCACTGCTGCAAGCGGTGAAAACCAGGGCGGTAGCGGCAAAGGCCAGCAGGCGGGGTAGGATGTTCATGTTTTTTAGTTGCTTGTTTCTTGTTTCTCGTTCCTTGTTTCCTGTTTCTCGTTACCAGTTTTTCTGATGGGCGACTACCACAACAAGAAACCAGAAACAAGCAACCAGAAACAAAATTTTAAGCCGCTTCGCCGGGCAACAGGTCTTTGCGGCGCAGCATGGCCTCGAACAGCTTGCGGTCGTTGTCGGAGGTAAAGATTTTGTAGGGCAAATGTAGAAACACCGGCACGTCAAAGGTGCGCGCTATCCACAAGCGCCACGCCGCCAGGCCCTCGGGTGGGGTGCCGGGCTTGAGGTAGAGCAGGTAGGCGCTGTCGTGCCGTCGGGCGCGGCCAATCATGTCCCAGGGCAGCTGCATGGCCTTTTCGGGGCTCACGCGCATTAGCACGTTGCGGTTATCCATCTCGAAGGCCATGCGCTCGAACAGGGGCTTGCTTTGCTCCATTTGCGTCACGCCCTGCACCTGGGCCGAGCGCAGCACCACAAACAGCAGCGTCAGCACCACAGCCAGCAGTATCCACCACCACGAGGTCGCGAAAAGGGCGGGCAGCAAGCCCAACACAAACGGAATGAGGGCATACGGCCAGTCTTTGCGCCACACCTCGGCCATGGCCAGCTTGGTGTAGTCGTCGGTGCTGAACTGGGTTTTGCGGGTGCGGATGGCCATCGGCGAGGGCTGTTGCGCCTGCCGAAAACCGCCGCCACCGCCACGTTGATTAGGTTGATTCATGGACCGCAGATTATAACGGATTTAACAGTATGGAACGGATACGCCGCTGGCGCGGCTGACTAGCTAGCTGACGGAGGGATTTGACTGGTTGTAATGGGGCGTAAGGATGGGCAGCTTTTTTACAGTCAGTGTAATCAATGAAAATCAGTTTTAAAATCAATGATTAGTAAGCTTTCAAACTCAAATCCAGGCTGCCGGCCGAGTGGGTGAGGGCGCCAACCGAGATGTATGTAACGCCGGTGGCGGCCACGGCGGCGATGGTGGTTTCGGTGATGCCGCCGCTGGCTTCGGTGTCGTAGCGGCCCGCAATCAGCTCCACGGCTTGGCGGAGCAGGGCAGGCGGCATATTGTCGAGCATGATGCGCTGAATGCCCCCGGCATCGAGCACTTGTTGCACTTCGGCCAGCGAGCGGGTTTCGACCTCGATGGGCAGCTGGCGGCCGGTGGCAGTCAAGTACTGGTGGGTGGCGGCAATGGCCTGGGCAATGCCGCCGGCGTAGTCCACGTGGTTATCCTTGAGGATAATCATGTCGAAGAGGCCGTAGCGGTGGTTTACGCCGCCGCCGATGAGGACGGCCCACTTCTCGCAGAGGCGAAAGTTGGGGGTGGTTTTGCGGGTGTCGAGCAGCTTGGCGGTGGTGCCAACCAGCAGCTCGTTGAGGTGCGCCGTGTAGGTGGCAATGCCGCTCATGCGCTGCATACAGTTGAGTGTCAGGCGCTCGGCAGTGAGGATGCTGCGGGCCGGGCCTTCGACGGTGAAGGCAATGTCGCCGGGCTTGACGGCGGTGCCGTCGGGCAGCAGGGCGCGCATTTCGAGGGCGGCATCTACCTCCGCAAAGATGAGCGGGGCCAGCGCCATACCAGCCAGTACGCCGTGGTCCTTCACCAGCAAATGAGCTCGGTTGCGGGCGGCAGCCGGAATGGCGGCGAGGGAGGAATGGTCGCCATCGCCCACGTCTTCGGCTAATGCCGTGCGAATGAAGGTGGTAAGGGCGTCGGGGGTGAGATAGGGGGCAGGAAGCACGGCGCAAAATTACGACCGTTTCGGCTGTGGGGCGTAACGCGGGTTTTCAACCCGCACG
>JANXUO010000194.1 GCA_025356245.1 Hymenobacter sp. | reverse complement strand
GGACAGCATTCCGGCCACGGTGCGGGGCTACGACATCCACGACCCCTGGAACGTGCAGCGCGTGGAGCCCGCCGCTGCCCTTACGCTGGGGGCGCTGGCCCGGCGCTTCGTGTTTCCGAGCGCCACGGCCCAGCAAACCCGCAGCCTGCTGCTCTACGACGCGGCCCGGCCCCTGGTGCCCACTCCGGCGCGGCTGGTGCGCTTTCGGGCCATCAACCCGGCGCAGCCCAACTACCTCATCGTCACCCACCGCAAGCTGATGCAGCCCGCCACGGCGGCCAGCGGCGCGGCGGTGCCCAACGCCGCCCGGGCCTACGCCAACTACCGTGCCTCGGCCAGCGGCGGCGGCTACGACACGCTGATGGTGACGTCGAGCCAGCTTTACGACCAGTTTCACTACGGCGAGCGGTCGGTGCTGGCCATCCGGCATTTTGCGCTGTGGATGGCGGCGAATGCCACGCCCACCCGGCCCAAGTACCTGCTGCTGTTGGGCAAGGGCATTCAGCCGGATGCGCGGGTGCGGCCCAGTACGGCAGCGGTGACCGAAACCCGGTTTACCACGCGTAAGTGGGGCGAAGAAGGGCTCGACCTGGTGCCCACTACCACGCGCTCCATTTCCGACACCTGGTATTCCTGCGATTTCCGCAACAACGATTACGTGGGCAAGCTGCCCACCGGCCGCGTGGTAGCCAGCACCCCGCAAATGGTGCTGGATTACCTGGCCAAGGTGCAGGCCCACGAAAGCCTGGGCATGGCCACTTGGCGCAAAAACGCCCTGAACCTGGTGGGCGGCGAGTCGCCGACTGACTTCGTGGAATTTGGTGGTTATCAGGCCAATTATAAGCAGCTTATCGAGAAGCCGTGTTTTGGGGGGCGCGTGGTGCGCACCATCGCCCGCACTACCGTGGTGGTGCCGGGTATCAATACTTACTTATCAGTCAACATTGCTTCTGAACTGAACGCGGGCTTGTCGCTCATAACTTATTTTGGACACGGTTCGAATACCAAATTCGACGTGGAAATCGGCAGCCCGGCCGACCCGACGAACAACTACAACAACCAGGGCAAATACCCGGTGATGTTTTACAACGGCTGCGCCGCCGCCGCCATGTTCGGAACATATAGAACGAATGGCGATTTCGACACCTTTGGCGAAAACTGGCTGCTGACCCCCAATCGGGGTTCGGTGGGGCTGATGGGCCAAACGGGCTTTGGCTTTGCCGTGCCGCTCGACACCGCGCAAAGCATTTTGTTCCGGGCCTTGCTCAACGAGCCCGCCTGGTACGGCCGCCCCGTTGCCCAGGTGCGCAACGAGGCTGCCCGCCGCTTGCAGGCATCGCCTGGTTTCATGAACAGCTGGGGCAATATTGCCGTGGAGCAGCTCCTGTGCACCATGTGGCACGGCGACCCGGCCCTGAAGCTGTACGCGCCCGCCCTGCCCGATTTTCAGACCAGCAACGCCCAGCTGTCCATCGAGCCCGCGCCGGGCCAGACCAGCGTAACGGCCACTTCGCCCACCTTCCGGCTGAATGTGGGGGTGAGCAACCCCGGCAACTTCTGCACCCGCACCGACTCGCTGGTCATCAGGGTGACGCGCCGCTACGGCAACCCGGCCCGGCCCGCCACGGTGGTCAATACCACGTTTCGGCTGCAACCGCGTACCGATGCTGTGTACGCCATCGACCTGCCCAACACCGTGGCCAACGGCATCAACGTCTTCGGCAACAATACCTTTGAGGTGGAATTGAACCCGGTGAATCCGCTCACGGCGCAACGCCGCGAAAACGAGCTGGACTACGCCAACAACACGGCCCAGATTTCTTACAACTTCCTGCAAGGCGGCGTCACGCTGCTCGCGCCGCCCGAGTTTGCCCTGGTGGCCAGCCCGCAGCCGCGCCTGGTGGCCCAAACCAACGACCCCAACGGCCCACTGCGCGGCTACGACTTCGAGGCCGATACCGTACCAACCTTCAATAGTGCGGTGCGCTTGCAACAAGCTAATATTCAAGCCACGCTTACGCCGAGCTGGCGGCCGCCGCTGCCCACTTTTGCCGGACGCGACAGCGTGGTGTGGTACTGGCGCGTGCGGTTTGCGCAGCCCGTGGGCGACGAAAATCCCAACTGGGTGCTGGGCTCGTTCCGGGTGGTGCCGGGCAGCCCCGGCGGCTGGTCGCAGAGCCACCACGGGCAGTTTCGGCGCGATGCCCGGCAGGGCGTGGAGGTAAGCGTACCGGGCGGGCGCTGGGCCTTCACCACCCAAAACCAGCCCCTGCTGCTGCGCACGGTGGGCGGCGGCGTGGCGCGGGGTGCTGCTACCTTTTTGAGTACCATTGGCACGGGCATTATTGCCAACATTAACAACCCCGCTACCATTGCCGACTGCGGAGTGGACTCGCCCAACCTGCTGGCCGTGGCTTACGACCAGCGCACCCTGCGCCCCCTGGTGATTAGCGGCAGCGGCTACGACCGTTGCGGCGTGAACAACCAGAACGGGCAAAGCTTTTATTACTTTGGCAATCAGCCTCAAAATAGTTCAACTCCAGTTGATACCACCGACAACCTCAACAACCCCAACCACCCCAACGGGCGCGGTTTGTTGCGACACACGCAGCTCACAAACTGGCTGAATAACGTGCCGGTGGGCGCCTACGTGGCCCTGGTGAGCGTGAACCGCCTACGCTACGCGGCCTGGCCCGCCGCCACCCGGCAGGCCCTGGCCACACAGTTGGGCTCGACCCTCATCAACACCCTGGCCAACGGCGACCCGCTGGTGCTGCTGGCCCAGAAGCGCGGCCCCGCCGGCACGGGCCGCATCCGCGAGGTAGGGCCTAACCTGGCCTCGGCCACGCCGCGCTACAGCCAGATTATCAGCCTCAACGACACGCTGCAAACGCCCAGCAGCAGCGGGCAGGTGCTGTCTACGCGCATTGGCCCGGCCCAGCAGTGGCAAACCCTCTACACCTGGATTCAGCAGGCCTCGCCCACCAGCCGCTACAAGCTCAACATCATCGGTATTGACTCGACGGGCACGGCCCAGGTGCTGCCCCTGCGCACGGCGGTGGTGGCCGGCCGCACCGGCTACGCACTGGGCAGCATTTCGGCCAGCCGTTACCCGTACTTGCAGCTTGAGCTAACGCTGGCCGACTCGGCCAACCGCCAAAGCCCGCAACTGCGCGAGTGGCTCGTGACTTACCGGGGCCTGCCCGAAGGCGTGGTGCGCCGCGACCTGGTGGCCGCCGCCAGCTACGACCCGGCTACGCTGGCCGCCCAGGCTGGCAGTACGGGCACCATCAGCTTTCCGGTTAAGTTTGAGAACGTGAGCACCGTGGATTTTGGCACCCCGATGAAGGCCCTGGTAGAGCTGCGCGATGCCAACCGCAACAACCAGGTTGTCAAATCGACGGTGCTCACGTTGCCGCGCCAACTCAAAGCCGACTCGACCGCGACGCTGCCCGTGAGCCTGAACGTGGTGGGTGTGTTCGGGCTGCTCACGCCGCGCGTGGTGTTCAACCCGCTGCCGGGCTCGGCGGCGACCGTCACTAGCGCCCTGCCCGAACTCTACCACTTCAACAACGAGCTGACCCTGCCGCCCTTTGCCGTGACCGACGCCAACGTGCCCCCGGTGCTGGACGTGGCCTTCGACGGGCGCCACATCCTCAACGGCGAGCTGGTGTCGCCAACCCCGGAAATCCGCATTCAACTCCAAGACGAAGACCGGTTGCGCCGCCTCCGCGACGTGAATAGTACCTTCACTCTTAGCTTGCAAAGTGCCAGCCAGGCGGTGGCCGTGCCGGTTAGCGTGACCGGTTCTAACATGACGTTCACCGTCGATTCGACCTCGGTGCCAGGCAGCAAGGCCACGCTGCTCTACCGGCCGGGCCAGAACGGGCCACTGCCCGATGGCGTGTATACCCTGCGGGCGCAAGCCCGCGACCGCAGCAATGCCGCCGCTGGCAGTCAAGACTTTGAGGTAAAGTTCGAGGTCGTTAACGCTTCCACCATCACCAACGTATTTCCGTACCCCAACCCCGTCACGAGCAAGGCCCGCTTCGTGTTCACCGTGACAGGTCAGGAGCTACCGCGCGACATGAAAATCCAGATTATGACCCTGACCGGGGCCGTGGTGCGCGAGATTTTCCTCAACGAGCTCGGCCCGTTACACATCGGCAACAACCTCACCGATTTTGCCTGGGATGGCACCGACCAGTACGGCGACCGCCTCGCCAACGGCACCTACCTCTATCGTGTGAGCCTGAACGACCCCAACGGCCAGTTTACTCAGCGTAGCACGGCGGGCGATAAAGCTTTCAAAAACGACTGGGGCAAGCTGGTGCTGTTGCGGTAGTTCAGTGGTCGGGCGAATCCCGCGAAGCGGTTCGTCCGGCCACTGCGCGTAGGCTGCCCTAAAATAGTGGTCGGGCGAATCCCGCGAAGCGGTTTGTCCGGCCACTGCTCGTTGAACGGCTTGCGTTCTGACTCACTACTAAACTGCTTCAGGGCAGCATACGGCAGTGGCCGGACGAAGCCCTTCGGGCAATTCGCCCGACCACTGTCCTTCCCTGCCTTTCGTTTTGCTTGTTCAAACCCCTGCCGCGGCACCGCGCCTCAACTTTCTCGACGGCCTGCGGGGGCTGGCGGCGCTGGGCGTGGTGGCGCACCACTTCACGGCCGCGTTTTACCCCACCAGCATGACGGGCAACCCCGCCACCGCCCACCTGCCGGGCGGCTGGGAAGCCAATTTTGCCGCTTCGCCGCTGCACGTGCTGCTCAATTTTCGGGTTTGTTTTTTCTTCGTTTTGAGCGGCTTAGTGCTGGCCGAATCGGCGGGCCGGATGCGGCGGGGGCTGCGGCCGCTGCTGGCCCAGCTGGCCCGCCGCTACGTGCGGCTGGGCGGGCCGTTGGCCGTTGGCGTGGTGCTGGCCTGGGGCCTCCTGCAAGCCGGGGCGTTCCGCAACCAGCCCGCCGCCGCCGCCAGCGGGGCGGCGTGGTTCGGGCAGTTTTGGCACGCTGCGCCGTTGCTGGGCCAGGTGCTGCTCGATGCGCCGGGGGCCATGCTGCGCGGCGTAAGCCACTACAACCCCGTGCTTTGGACGATGCCCGTTGAGTGGCTCGGCTCGGTGCTGGTGCTGGGACTGCTGGCGCTGGTGGGCGGCTGGCGCGGGCGGCTGTGGCTCTATGCGGCTTTGGCGCTGGGCATCATACTGGCCCGCCCCATCTACCACGTGGCCCTGGCACTGGGCCTCACCCTGGCCCGCCCCAATTTCTACTACGTGGCCTTCGTGCTGGGCCTGGGCCTGCACGACGTGTACCGCCGCGCCTGGGTGGCCGCGTTGCCCGCCACCCCGCGCCGCCTGTTGGCCTTGGCCCTGCTGGTGCTGGCCGTGGTAGCCGCCGGCCATCCCCAAATCTACCACCGCGCCGACTCCGCCGCCTACGCCTGGATGCGCCTGCCCGGCGTGAGCCCCGACCGCACGGTGCAGTTTTACCACACCATCGGGGCCGTGGCGTTGCTGGCGGCGGTGCTGCTCTCGGGCCGCCTGCGTCGCCTCGCCGACGTGGGCCTGCTGCGGCGCGTGGGCAAGCGGGCTTTTGCCCTCTACCTCACGCATTTCCTGTGGCTGGGGTCGGGGGCATCGGGGTTGTTTCTGGCGTTGCGGGCGGGTGAGTTTTCGTACCACGCCAGCTTTGGGCTGATGGCGCTGACCTCAGTGCCGGTGCTGATTATTAGTACCGAAGCATTTTACTGTTGGGTGGACGTGCCCAGCCACCGGCTGGCCCGGCGCGTGAGCGGCTGGGTTTTATCCACTAAACTCGCCGCCGCAGCGTCACGAAGCTGAAGGCAAAGGCATGGCGCTCGTCGGCCAGGTGCCGTTCGCGGCTTTCTTCGCGCCACTCGGTAGGGGAAAGGTCCGGAAAAAAAGCATCGCCCCCGGCCACGCTGGTGTGGACTTCGGTGAGGTACACCACGGTAGCTAGCGGTAGGGCCTGGCGGTAAATATCGCCGCCGCCGATGACGAAAACCACTGCCCCCGCCGCCTGTGCGCGGGCCAGCCCGGCCGGCACCGAAATTACTGCCTCGACGCCGGGCGCGGCCCAGTCGGGCTGCCGCGTCACCACCACATTAAGGCGGCCTGGCAGCGCCCGGCCAATGCTGTCGTAGGTGCGGCGGCCCATCAGCACGGGATGGCCCAGGGTCAGGGCTTTAAAGTGCTTGAGGTCGTCGGGCAAGCGCCAAGGCAGCGCGTTGTGCTTGCCAATCACGCCGTTGTCGGCTACGGCTACTACCAGGGCTATTTCCGTTGGCATTTGTTGGGGTTAGTGTTTTGGTTGGAATTGCGGGCTCGGCGGGCTCTTTCGGAGTTACACTCCGAAAGTGGCCTGTTGCGGAGTTGTACTCCGCCTCCCAGGCCGAAACCGTTCAACGATTGGGGAGTGCAACTCCCCGGCAGGGTCGCTTTCGGAGTGTAACTCCGAAAGAGCGCAGGCTCCAAAATAGCGTAGAGGGCACCACATCAGCCCACAATATTTTTCACCCCGCGCAAAAACTCATCGACACGCATCCTTTTTTTGCCTTCGAGCTGCACATCCAGCAAGTCGAGCCAAGCGTCGGCGGCGGCCAGGCGTAGGTAGGTTTTGCCGTCGGTGGCCCAAGTGCCGGGGGCGGTTGCCGCCTCAAAGGCCAGGGGCTGGGCGCGGAACACCTTGATTATCCGACCGTCGGGCAGTGCGGCAAAAGCGGCGGGCGCGGGGCTGAGGCCGCGCACCCACTGCCCCAGCTCGGCGGCGGGACGAGCGGGGTTAAGGCGGCCGGTTTCCTTCTGGAGCTTGGGGGCGGGGCGCAGGTCGGGGGCGTTGATTTGCGGGGTGCTGGGCGCGGTGCCCGCCGCAATGGCCGCCACAGTGCGGGCCGCCAGCGCGGCCCCAGCCACCTTCATTTTGTCGTACAAGCTGCCAAAGTCATCCTCCGGCGCGATGGCCACCACGTCCTGGAAAATGAGGTCGCCGGTGTCGATTTCGTGGCGCAGGAAGAAGCTCGTCACGCCCGTTTCGGTCTCGCCGTGCATCAAAGCCCAGTTGATGGGGGCCGCGCCGCGGTACTGCGGCAGCAGCGAGCCGTGAATGTTGAGCGAGCCCAGCGGCGGCATATTCCACACCGTTTCAGGCAGCATTCGGAAAGCCACCACCACCTGCAAATCGGCCGCGTAGGTTTTCAATTCGGCCTGAAAACCGGGGTCTTTCAGGTTGGTGGGTTGCAGCACGGGCAGGCCGTGGGCCAGGGCAGCGAGCTTCACGGCGGAGGCTTGCAGCTGCCGCCCCCGCCCCGCCGGGCGGTCGGGGGCCGTTACGACGGCCACCACCTGGGCTTCGGGCAAGGTGAGCAGGACTTCGAGGGCGGGCACCGCGAAATCGGGGGTGCCCATAAAAATAATTCGCAGCGGGGTTGGCAT
>JANXUO010000180.1 GCA_025356245.1 Hymenobacter sp. | reverse complement strand
TGCGCAGGGCCGTGTCGAGGCGCACGACGTAGCCCACCTTCACCGAGGGCAGCCCGGCCACGGCCGAATCGGCCGTGCCCGAAACCACGTAGCCCCCGTCGTTGGGCAGCACCACCACATTGTTGGCCCCCTCACTAGCGTATATCGTCTGGTAGCGCGGCCCCAGAGGCTGGAACACCACCTGCTTGCGCAGGCGGCCGAGGCTGTCGGTTTCGACGAGCTGCTGGCGCACGTCGCCGTTGCCGACCTGGGCCGAGCCGAAGAGTAGGTAGCCCCCGCGCGGCCCCGGCAGCGCGGCCAGGTCGGTGCAATAGTCAGCCGCGATGCCTTGGCGGGGGTAGAGGGTGCGCCAGAGTACCCGGCCGCTGGTGTCGGAGCAGGCCAGGCTGAACTGGCCGTAGCGATTGGGGGCGCTGGTGTAGTCGGTGCCGGCGGCCAGCACTTGGCCCCGGCGGGCCAGCACCGCCCGCGCAAGGTGCTCGGGGGGCACGGGGGCCAGGAACCAAGCACGGGGCAGCGTGTCGCCCAACGCCGTGATGCGCTGCACGTAGGAGCGGGCCACCGGGCCGCGGGGGCCGCCGCACACGGGCACGGCCCCGGTGGCCCAGTAGCCCCGCCCGTCGGTGGCAGGAGCTAAATATAATGGTGTATTATAGCCATACCGCCCTTTCTGCTCCCTTTGTAAATTCCCTGTCAGTGTCCAGCGCTGTACCACGTTTTGTTGAGTGGTTATGTTGCATCCAGGAGTCAGAGCGGTGCCATACCGGCTACAGCTAATGAAGAGTTCCTGCCCGTTTGGACTAACGTGAAAATTATTCAAAACATATAAGCTGCTACTAGCCTGCGTGGCCGAGCGTTCCCATTGCAGGCGTTGGGCCGTGGCGCTGCCGCAGGCCATCCCGGCCGCCGCAGCGCATAAAAGTAGTTTTCTCATGGTCGTACCCGACAACGCAGCGGCCCCCGTACGGGGCCGCTGCGTTGGGTGTGGGGTTTAGTGAATGACGACGAGTTTGCAGGTGGCCAACGCCCGCTGGTCGGCCACGACGCGGCCCACGTACACGCCCGCCGGCACCCCGGCCAGGCTTACCGTCAAGGTTGCGCCAGTGGCGGGCTGGGTTAGCACCACGCGGCCGGTGACCACCTGCACCAGTTCAAACACGGTACTGGCGGGCAAAGCCTCAATGCCGACGGTGCGGATGTCCACCCGCGCCAGGTCGTGCGCCGGGTTCGGAAAGGCCAGCAGCTGCACGGCGGCGGCTGGCCGTTGCGACCGTTGCGACGGGCGGGCTGCCCCGCCTGCCCGGGCCTGGCCGGGGGCGCTTACGCTGCCCTCGCCGCAGCCCAGCTCGGGGTAAAAGTAGCGCAGCGTGGCGCAGGCCACGGGCGCGAAGCTCGTGCCGGAGGCGCTGATGGCCCGCAGCTGCTCCACGGCCGCGTCGTTCGGTTCCTGGCCGGGGGCCAGGGCCGTCAGCCCTTCGGCCACGTCAAAGTAGGCCACCCGGTTTTTTACGTCCGGGCTTTGCCCGAGCTGTTGCAGCAGCGCCGCTCGCACGTCCTGCACCCGGCTGGCAGCGCCCTGCCGCCGAAACTGCTCCATCAGGTAAATGCTGAGGCGGTAGTAGGCCGTGTCGTTGGCCAGCGGCAGGGTACGCACAAACGTATCAAGCTGGTCGAAGCCATCGATTTCCTCAATGGCCCGCACCAGCTGCCTTTCGTATTGGTGGCACTCCAGGGGCGTGGCCAGGCGGTCGTGGATGATTTTTTCAAGCCCGCCTATGTCGGTCTGGGCAGTGCCTCCCGCCTGCCGATGCAGCCCCCATTGGAAACCAGGGTCGCAGACGTAGCCATAGATAGGATAGGGCGTTACATACTGAGATGTTGTTCTCACTAACTCTTGAGGGTTGCTGCTGGCATTCAGGTGGTAACGTATCGAATACTGCCCTTCATGGTGGATGGTTTCGCTGAACCAGCCCAGGTAGTTGTTGCTTACCGCCGTGGTGGGGTCGCCGAGGTCGCCCACGGTGGCGTTGCGCTCAATTTCGATGCCCCGGTCAACGTCCTCCATCGTGTTGCAGCTCACCACCGGCGAGAGCGGGGCGGCTCCTTGCCCGAACAGTACCAGGCCCTTGCCGCACTTGGCAAAGTAGTTGTTTTGCACCAGGGCCGTGGGCAGGTACAGCCCCGAGGCATCCATGAGGCGCACCCCCGCGTCGAGGTTGCGCCAGGCATTTTGCTCGTTGATGCTGATATTCAGCAGGTTCAATTCGCCGTCGAGGCCCACTTGCCGCCGGGGGCTGCCGGGGCCGTTGTCGCCCACCACCGTGTTGCCAACAATGCTCAACCCATCGCCCTGCACAAAGCCGGGGGCTATTTCGATGCCCAGCACAGCCTCGGCGGGGTTTATCTGCCCACCGGGCGCGGGGTTGTCCGGCAGGTTCAGGAAGTTGCTGTACAGCGTCAGGTTGCCCTGCATGGGCAACCGCAACGTCGGCGACCCTACCCGGATGGCCGTGGTGTAGCAGTCGCGCAAGTGGTTTTTGGCGAAGGTGAGGTTGGCGGCCGCCAACTCGGCTCCCACGCTCAAGCCCGAAAACTCGTTGTTCTGGTAGCTGGCGTCGCGCTGGTCGCCGTGGAGCAACAGCCCCACCTGGGTGTAAATGGGAATGCGCCGCCGCCCGTAGGCATTGTCCGGGAAAAGCCGCTGGGTCAGGTCGGAGCTGAACAAGCACTGGTTTACCTGCGAACCCGGCGCTGCACGGTCGGCATCCAGGCTAGCCACGCCGTAGGTGTCGTTCAGAAAACTTGTGCCGGTGATGTCGTAGCTGCTGGCGTAGGTGCTGCTACAGTTTCCGACCAGCATCCCCACGCGGGCTTGGCTGATTTCACTCTGGCGCCAGGTTTTACTGCCCATTACGGCCCGGCTGAACAATCGGGCGTCGCCGCCTACCATTTCGAGGCCGCCCCACATGGTCTGGCAGTTGGCCGTCAGGGTGGCCCCATTTAGTATCAGGGTGGCCGATTTGCCGATTTGAATCTGGGTATAGTCGCCCACCACGCTACGCATACACCCCGTGGCAATGGGCGATGGCCCCGTCAGCCCATCCACGTAAAACACCGTGCCAGGCGCGAGAGTGAAAACTCCTTGTTCGAGAACCAAAGGCCCGCGCACATGATAGCTGCCGTTGAAGTCGTTGGCGCCTGATAGCACAGTGCTCTGGCCAGGATACCCGATTTCGTAGGGCTGGTTGGCGGGCTGTCCGGCGGGCGGCGGGTAGTTCGCTGCATCATACGGCGATGCGCCGCTGGCCGTATGCGCATAGGCATGGTTGTCCGTAACGGTTACGGTGCTGCTGCCGGCGGCATACGTCTGGCCATTATTGGTCACCGTAAGGGCATACGTCACGGTACTGGCCGGGTTGGCGGTGGGGTTTGCCACGTTGGGGTTGCTCAACCCATAAGCAGGAGTCCACGCATACGTATCGCCCGGTTGCGGACATTGTACTCCCAACTGCACCGACTGCCCACAGACCATGCTTTGATTAGGGCCAGCCACCGCCTGCACCGTCACGGTGGTGCTGCCAGCGGCATAGGTCTGCCCGTTTAGCGTCACGGTCAAGGCGTACGTAGTGGTCGTGGCTGGGTTAGCCGTAGGGTTCGCACTGTTGGCATTGCTAAGGCCAGTGGCTGGCAGCCAGGCATAGCTGGCGGCAGCATTGAAGCATTGTACGCCCAACTGGGCAGTTTGCCCGCAGCGAATGGTTTGGTTGGAACCCGCGACCGGCTGCACGGTTACGGTGGTAGTGCCGGCAGCATACGATTGGCCGTTTTGCGTCACGGTCAGGGTGTAGGTGGTGGTCGTGGCTGGGTTGGCTGTGGGGTTGGCAATGTTGGCATTGCTGAGGCCGGTGGCAGGTGCCCAGGCGTAGCTGGCGGCTGCCTGGAAGCACTGCACGCCCAACTGAGCGGGCTGCCCGCAGCGAATGGTTTGGCTGGGCCCAGCCGTCGCCCTTCCAATCACAGTCACGGTGGTGGTGGTGGTGTACGCTTGCCCACCCGCCTGCACCAGCAGCGTATAGGTGGTGGTTTGCGTTACGTTCACCGTCGGATTGAGCAGACCAGAAAAGGATACCGGGTTGGCACCGGCAAACCACTGGTACGTGGCATTGGCCGCCGCCGGCAGCGGGCAGCCCACATCGCCCAACTGAACATTGCCGCCGGGGCAGCTGAGGGTTTGGGGGGCACCCGCCTCCGGGAAGGCCGAAAGCGAAACATCGTCGATGTAATAGTAGGCTCCATTGTTGGTCGGGTCAGCGGGGTAGCGGTTGGCCAACATTGCACTGGTTGTCCCGATGAAGGCTGGCCCCGTCCCGAGGCAATCGCCGTTTACGAAGTTGCCCAGAACCATCACTTGGTAGCTGCTGCCAGCCGGGGGAGTAAACACGCCCCGCACCGGCGTCCAGCCGGGGTTCAAGCCGTTGGGCAGGTTGGTGGCGGTAGCCACCACCGCCAGGTTCGGCCCGGGCAGCAGCATCGAGTTTCCCCGCGAGACGGGCTGAGGCAATGTAGGAGCGAAGGCCACCTGCAGGCGCCGTAGCACGAACTGCGAGCCGGGGGCCAGCGAGGCATAATATTCCACAAAATAGGGCCTTTGCTGCTGCAATGGTTGCGCCAGTTGTGCCATGATGTACTCCCGGCCATCGTTTGCAGTATTGCCGTTATTGAAGGCCGATTTGGCGTAAATCCCCGCGCAGTTGACGCCTGTTCGCGGAGCTATGACAATGGGGGGCCGCACCACATCGGAGGGCAGGAATGGGCCAGTGCTCATGAACCGATTGTTTGTGGTGCCCATCCAAGTAAAGCAGGTTGGCGGCGATAGCCGGCCACCCCCCGTAACCCAATCGGGCGTGGCAAACCCCTGCCAATTGGAAACCCGCGGGATAGGGCCACCGGGTACGCTAAAGTCGATGAATGTTGTGCCAAATGTCGGCGGTACTGTGTTATAGTTGGCTCCCCGGTCTTCGGTACAGTCACCGGCTTCAAAGCTGTTATTCGACAACGCATTGCCAACAGCACACCGCAGTTGCTGCGTTGGGGCTCCTCCTGTTGGGTAGGCTGCCTGGAGGAAGCCACTTGCCACCATCTGCTGAGTGCCCCAGGCTTCATCGGTAGGGAGCCAGTTGCACGTTGCCGCCCGCCAGCAGGGCACGGGTGCCGTACCAGTCGCCCAGGCTCGTAATGCTGCCGCCCACCAGGGCAATGCCCGCAAGCTCGGCGTGGGCGGCAGACCGCAGGTTACCGCCCACATTCCAGTACACGCGGCCGGGGCGCACCCGGCCCAGGGCTACCTCGGCGTTGGTTTGCAGGCTGAGGTCGCCGCTGATGTTGAAGACGTACACGGCACTCGTGTCGCCGGTGAGGGTTAGGGTAGCGGCGGCATCCAGCGCCACGTTGCCCGTCAGGCTATACGTGCCAGCGGCCAGGGCCTGGCCGTTGAGGCTGACCAGCGCAATCTGGCCCGCCCGGCTGTTGCAAGCAGCCTGGGCGGCTCGCGCGTCGGCTAGGGCGGCGGCCACCGTGCCGCTGCCATTAACGAAGGTGCCGCCGTTGGCGGTGAAGGTGTTAGACAGGGACTGGGCAGCTCCGACCTTGCCCAGCACCCGCGTGGCGGTGGGGCACTGCACGGCACCGCCGCTTAGCAGGCCGTATTCGGCCGCCGCGCCTAGGGCCGGTAACGCCGGAAGTGCCTGCTGCTGTTGCGCGTGCAACGGGGTAGCCCCGCTCATCAGTAGCAGGGTGGTGCCCAGCGCAACCAGCCAGGAGCCGGTTTTGCGGGGGGGGGAGTAACTCTTCAAGGTTTTCACAAGTTTAAAAAAATAAACCATTCTCGCCGTTGGCACCCCAGCCACCCGGCTGGCCCGCAACGCGGCGGCAATGTAGCGAACCTATCCGGCTTTCGGCGAGCATTCGGCAACTGTGACAGCAAAAAGGCCACTTACGCTTCAAAATAGCCGTATGCCGCAGTTTTTTATGGGGCCACCGCTCGCAACGCCTTGGCCAACTCCATCGGGGCACCCCAGTTAGTGGCCTTAAGCACCAAAAACCCAACGCACAATACCAAGCGCTTAACGGCGCTGCCCCACAAGCCACGCCCTACCTTTGCCGCCTATGCTAGCCACCCTGCGCGACGCCCTTTCGTTTGCCCGCAAAGCCACCCCGGCCCGCGTCTGGAACGCCGCGCAGGTGGTGGGCTCCTACCTGCTGAGCAAGGCCAGCGGCCGCGCCCGCCACGCCGGGCTGCCCGTGGCCCTGGCCTTCGAGCCCACCACCAGCTGCAACCTGCGCTGCCCCGAGTGCCCCAGCGGCCTGCGCTCCTTCACCCGCCCCACTGGCATGTTGCCAGCCGAGCTGTTCAAGCAAACCATCGACGAGGTGGGGCGGCGGCTGTGGTACCTCATCTTCTACTTTCAGGGCGAGCCCTACCTGCACCCGCAGTTCCTGGACCTGGTGCAGTACGCCAGCCAGCGGGGCATCTACACTGCCACCAGCACCAACGCCCACTACCTGGGCGACGACAATGCCCGCCGCACCGTCGAGAGCGGCCTCGACCGCCTCATCATCTCCCTCGACGGCACCACCCAGGAAGTGTACGAGCAGTACCGCGTGGGCGGCAAGCTGGCCAAGGTGCTGGAGGGCACCCGCAACATCGTGCGCTGGCGCAAGGAGCTCAAGTCGAGCACGCCGCGCATCGTGTTC
>JANXUO010000094.1 GCA_025356245.1 Hymenobacter sp. | reverse complement strand
AAGTTAAATTACGCAAATTAACAGGAGTGCCACTGTTTTTTCGATAGAATTTGCACTTTCCCCGACTAAAAGCCCCTTGACGACGGCCAACGCTACCCAAACACAGCATTTAAGCTAGCCCACTCGTCAAAAACTTCATCGTGTCCACGCCGTCGGCATAGTCGGCCACGCCGGGGTGTTGGGCCTGTCCAAAAGGCAGGCTACCCGCAAACTGCCCATTCGCCGACACCAAGCACTGCAAGCGTTGGGCTACATCGGTTAGCTGGTCAACCAAGTTAATCTCAGAAGTATAAGTAGCGTAATGCAGTACTGAGATGGGCGAAACAAGGGCTTCGGCTTCGCGCAGCAGCAAAAAGCCCGTGTCGAAATGCGGCACCCGGTTCACCAGCAAAATGCTTTTGTTGTAGTCGTAGTTATTTTGGTATTTGTGGTGGTTGAGGACGCCCTCGCACACTTGCAGTGCATCGAGTAGGGGCACAAAATCGTAGCCAGTGGGCACAAAAAGCTTGCTGACGTTGCGGCAGCCCAAGCCGTAGTATTGAAAAATGTCCGGCCCCAAGTGGGCCAATTCGCTGTTGCTTTCCTGGCCCGTGATGACAGCCGCACTGCTGCGGTTGCGGCGAATGAGGTGAGGTCTTTTACCAAAATAAAACTCGAAATACCGCGCCGTATTATCCGAGCCGGTGGCAATAAAAGCATCGGCGGCGTTGAGGCGCGGCACGAGCGCAATGGCACTGATGAAGCGCGGCTCCAATTTGCTTAACGTGTGCAAAATCCAAGTCATCAAGTAGGTGTCATCGCTCGATAGCTTGGCGAGCAGATGGTGCCCGCTGAGTAACACGCACAGTGCATCGTGAAAGCCGACCAGCGGAATATTGCCCGCCATTACCACGCCAATTTGCTGTACGGCAGTGGGTTCAGGAGCATAACGAGCGGCCCAGTGGCGCAGCGGCTCCTCGGTCAGCATGTGAGCAATGCCTTGGATGGCGGTAGTTACATTAGGCGCGTCGAACCACGAATTCTGGTTGCGGGCGTGGGCGGCAAGGTCGGCGAGCTGCTCGGAGGTAAGGGCGGCTAAGTGCTGGCCGAGGCGAATGAAACTGGCGAGGCGTTCGGAATGGGTCATGACGGGGGAGGAGCGTTGCCAAGGCTTCGCCCTACAAATTTCGGCTGTAATTTTGTGGCACCAACCATACACCCCGGCTTGCGGTTTTAAGCTAACCCTACCCGAAGGCGTTTTCTTGTTCCTACTTACCTAACGATACCCAACCGTCCTATGGCCATCATGATAACCGACGAGTGCATCAACTGCGGCGCCTGCGAGCCGGAATGCCCTAATAATGCTATTTACGAAGGTGGTGCCCAATGGCGCTGGGCCGACGGTACTACGCTCAAGGAAGCCCAATTGCCCGATGGCAGTGTCGAGGCGGGTACCCAACCTCACACGCCGGTGTCGGATGAATATTATTATATCGTGACCGACAAATGTACCGAATGCGTCGGTTTCCACGAGGAGCCGCAGTGTGCGGCCGTTTGCCCCGTCGATTGCTGTGTGGACGACCCCGACCACCGCGAAACCCGCGAACGCCTGCTCGAAAAGAAAGAATGGTTGCACTTGGTCGCGTAATCATTTAGCTGCTGGCTGCTGGCTTTCAGCTCCCGTATTTTCTCGTTTTCGGGCCGCTTCCCTTTGGTGGGGAGCGGCTCTTTTACTTTTTTGTGCAAGGTCGGAAAGGGTACCCTTATCGGTAGCGCCTACTTTTGCCATTTCAAAGGCTAACAGCTACCAGCCGTCAGCCAGCAGCCATCAGCTAAAAAATATGTCCCTCGCTACTACTTACAATCCGCTCGACGTTGAAGCCAAATGGTACCAACGCTGGCAGGAAATGGGCTTTTTCAAAGCCAGCCCCAACCCCGATAAGGAGCCCTACACCGTAGTCATTCCGCCCCCGAACGTAACGGGCGTGCTGCACATGGGTCATATGCTGAATAATACCATTCAGGATATACTGGTGCGCCGCGCCCGAATGCAAGGCAAAGAAGCCTGCTGGGTGCCTGGTACCGACCACGCCAGCATTGCCACTGAGGCTAAAGTAGTTGCTTTGCTCAAAGAGCAGGGAATTGAGAAAAAAGACCTCACGCGCGAGCAGTTTTTGGCCCACGCTTTTGCCTGGAAGGAAAAGTACGGTGGCATTATTCTGGAGCAGCTCAAGCAACTCGGCGCCTCGTGCGACTGGGACCGTACCCGCTTCACGATGGAGCCGGACCTGACTGATGCCGTACTGGAGGTTTTTGTGGATTTGTACAATAAGGGGCTGATTTACCGGGGTGTGCGCATGGTGAACTGGGACCCGCAGGGTGGCACGGCGCTTTCGGACGAAGAAGTGCTGCCAAAGAACGTGCAAGCCAAGATGTACTACCTTCGGTACGAGATTGTTTCGGCTGCTGGCTTGACGCTAAAAGATGCTGACAAACAATATATTACCGTTGCGACTTCGCGCCCCGAAACCATCATGGCCGACGTGGCCGTGGCCGTGAATCCCACCGACCCGCGGTATCAGCACCTGGCGGGTGCCAAGGTGCGAATTCCGCTGCTGGGCCGCGAAATCTCGGTGATTTTCGATGCGTATGTGACGGCCGACTTTGGCACCGGGGCGCTTAAAGTGACCCCTGCGCACGACCTGAACGACTACGAAATTGGCCTGCGCCACAACCTGCCAGTCATTGACATTCTGAACGATGACGGCAGCCTTAACGAGAAAGCGCAGCTTTACGTGGGGCAAGACCGTTTTGCGGCCCGCCGCAACATCGTGAAGGATTTGGAGGCGGCCGGGCTGCTCGTAAAAGTCGAAGAATACGCCAGCATCGTGCAAACTTCGGAGCGCACCCAGGCCGTAATTGAGCCCAAGCTGAGCCTGCAATGGTTTCTCAAAACCGAGCACCTGGCCAAGCCCGCGCTGGAGGTGGTTGAAAATGGCACCATTCAGTTGCATCCGCCCAAGTTCAAAAACCTGTACCGCTCGTGGATGGAGCAGCCGCGCGACTGGTGCATTTCGCGGCAGCTATGGTGGGGCCAGCAAATTCCAGCCTACTACCTGCCCGATGGGTCGCTCGTGGTGGCCCGCACCGCCGAGGCGGCGCTGACCCAGGCCCGTGCCAAAGCGGGCAACGAAAATCTGCAAATCAGCGACCTGCGCCAGGATGAGGACGTGCTCGATACTTGGTTTTCGTCGTGGCTCTGGCCCATTTCGGTGTTCGACGGCTTCAAAGACCCTGAAAACGCCGACATCAAGTACTTCTACCCGACCAACGACCTGGTTACGGCCCCTGAAATCCTGTTTTTCTGGGTGGCCCGCATGATTATGGCTGGGCTGGAGTTTCGGGGTGAGGTTCCTTTCAAAAATGTGTACCTCACGGGTATTGTGCGCGATGCCCAGGGCCGGAAGATGAGCAAGAGCCTGGGCAACTCGCCCGACCCGCTCGACCTCATCCGCGATTACGGGGCCGACGGGGTGCGGACGGGGATGCTGTTTTCGTCGCCCGCCGGCAACGACTTGCTCTTCGACATGAAGCTGGTGGAGCAGGGCCGTAATTTCAGCAACAAGGTGTGGAACGCCTTCCGGCTGGTGAAGGGCTGGGAGGCCGACGCCGCACTGCCCTACGCCCACGGCCTAGCCGTGGACTGGTTTGCCGCCCGCCTCGCCGCCGCCACCGCCGAGCTGGACGAGCATTTTGAGAAATTTCGCATCTCCGATGCCCTCCTTACGGTGTATAAATTGGTGTGGGACGACTTCTGCGCGCTGTACCTCGAAATGGTGAAACCAGCTTATCAGCAGCCCATTGATGCCGCAACGCTGCAAAAAACCATATCTTTTTTCGAGACGCTGCTCAAGCTGCTCCACCCTTTCATGCCCTTCATCACCGAGGAACTGTGGCACGAGTTGGCCCCGCGCACCGGCCGCGATTTTGTGTGCGTAGCCCCCTGGCCCCAACGCCCGGCAGTGGCCGATGCCGCCGGGCTGCAAACCCGCATGGAGTGGGCGCTGGGTGTGGTGTCCGGTATTCGGACCATACGCAACCAGAAGCAGTTAGCACCGACCAAAGCCCTGGTGCTGCTGGCCAAAACCACCCAGCCTGAGCTGCTGCAAACCTACGGCCCGCTGCTCCGCAAGCTCGCCAACCTGTCGGGTATCCAACGCACCGACACTGCCCCGGCAGCCGCCGTGAGTTTCGTACACGCCGGGGCCGAGTTCTTCGTGCTCCTCGAAGGCCAGATTGACCTGGGTGCCGAACGCGCCCGCCTCGAAAAGGAGTTGGAGTACGCCCAGGGCTTCAAAGAATCGGTGGAGCGCAAGCTCTCCAACGAAAAATTTGCCGCCAACGCCAAGCCCGACGTGCTGGAGCGCGAGCGTCAGAAGCTCGCCGATGCCGAAGCAAAAATAGCTGCCCTCGAACAAGCCCTGAAAAGCCTATAACACGGGTTTTCAACCCGCGAAGCGCTGATTGACGATTGCCTAAGCCCCAGGCTGTCAGTTTAAATTAAATCAAAAGAGCCACTTCCGACGAACGGAAGTGGCTCTTTTGGCTTTGTGCCCAGTGTTTTGGCCAGCGGCCAGAAACTAGTGCAAGCGCTGTCTTACTGCTCGGTTAGGATGCGCTCACCTTTGGCGGTGCGCTGGCGGTTGGCCAACTGGTTTTGCAGTTGAAAAGTGACTTTCTCGCAATCCGCAAAGCGTCGGTTGGCCAGGTCGAGTGCCCGCTCGGTGGCGGTAAGCTGCTGGTACAAAACGCCAATTAGCACCATTGCCAGCACCAGCGCCCCGATAAAAAGAATGTTTTTCATACAAAAGCTAAAAAGTAGTGGCGCGGGCTGATACGCCCGCGCCACCGCCTAAATGGCCGTGTTCGGGTCAAACTGCTCCAGATAATCGGCTACCTTGCGCACGAACATACCGCCCAGTGAGCCGTCCACCACGCGGTGGTCGTAGCTGTGGCTGAGGAACATAAAGTGACGTACGCCAATCAAGTCACCCTGCGGGGTTTCGATGACGGCGGGCTTCTTTTTGATGGCGCCCACGGCCATAATGGCCACCTGCGGCTGCATGATGATGGGCGTGCCCATGACGTTGCCAAACGAGCCGACATTGCTCAACGTGTAGGTGCCGCCGTCGAGGTCGGCGGGGGTGAGCTTGTTGGCGCGGGCGCGGGTGGCAAGGTCGTTCACGCGCTTGCTCAGGCCGTTGAGGTTGAGTTCGTTGGCACGGTGAATGACGGGCACAATGAGGTTGCCCGAGGGCAGCGCCACGGCGATGCCAATGTTGATGTCGCGCTTTTTGATGATGTAGTCACCGTCGATGGAGACGTTTATCATCGGGAAATCCTGGATGGCGCGGGCCACGGCCTGCACAAAGATGGGCGTGAAGGTAAGGTTCTCGCCCTCACGCTTTTTGTAGCCGTCCTTGTGTTTGTTGCGCCAGTTCACCAGCTCCGTCACGTCGGCCTCCACGAAGCTCGTGACGTGGGGCGAGATGCGCTTCGAGTCCACCATGCGCTGCGCAATCATCTTGCGCATCCGGTCCATCTCAATCAGTTCCTGCCCACCCGACACGCTGGGGGCAGGTTTGGAGGCAGTTTCGGAGGCGGCGTGCTGGGCAGTGGTAGCAGCCGCCACGGCAGCCGCTGCTACCGGGACGGGGCTGGCCGTGGCGGCAGCTTGCGGCGCCAGCGGCTGCTTGCCGTTGGCCACGTAGTCGAGAATATCCTTTTTAGTAACGCGGCCTTCCTTGCCGGTGCCTGGCAGATACTCCAGGTCGCTCATCGACACACCTTCTTCGCGGGCAATGCTAAGCACTAGGGGCGAGAGAAAACGGCCCGGTTGGTGCAGGGTTATGGGCTGTCTGCCAGTGACTTGCTGCGTGGCTTGCGGGTCGTGGGGCTCGGGTAGGTAAGGTACAGCGGCGGCCTCGGCGGGCGCAGCAGCAGCGGCTGCGCCGTTGGCGCTGGGGGCGTTGGCCAGGGCGGCGGCATCGGTTTCGACAATGGCAATGGGCGCACCCACGGCCACCACCTGGCCTTCCTGCACTAAAATTTCGGCCAGTACGCCAGCGTAAATTGCGGGCACTTCGGTGTCAACCTTGTCGGTGGCCACTTCCAGCACCGACTCGTCTTGCTCGATGGCGTCGCCGACTTGCTTGAGCCATTTCAAAACGGTGCCTTCCATGATGGATTCGCCCATCTTGGGCATCGTCATTTCCACTCGTGCCATAAGGTGCGGGGGTAGGGTAAAGGGTGGGTGGGATAGGTTTGCGGGCGCAAAGGTAGGGCGCAATGAAACGCCCCGTGCGGCAAACCGGAGCGGTGAAGAAATACTGAAAAGGAACTACGCCAGCTGCCGCTGTGGTGGTGCGGAAGGATGGAAGGGCCACGGGTTTTTCGCTTGCCATTTGCATCAACCAAAAAAGCCCCGTACTTTTGCACTCCCGAAACCACTGCGGGAACCTATAGAGAGGTGG
Source organism: Hymenobacter sp. (assembly GCA_025356245.1). Classification (GTDB taxonomy): domain Bacteria; phylum Bacteroidota; class Bacteroidia; order Cytophagales; family Hymenobacteraceae; genus Hymenobacter. The sequence goes on along the minus strand of JANXUO010000094.1, from coordinate 13,748 downwards.
CAGAGTGGTCGAATGCGACGGTTTCGAAAACCGTTATACCGGCGACGGTATCGGGGGTTCGAATCCCCCCTTCTCTACATTGGTGCATAGGCAAATGGGTGAGTTTCCTGACAAATGGAAATTCACCCATTTGTTCATCGGCCCAATTATTCACTGTTTTTCCAGAGGAGTGGCAGAGTGGTCGATTGCGGCGGTCTTGAAAACCGCTGACTGTTACAGGTCCGGGGGTTCGAATCCCTCCTCCTCTGCAAATAGCCAGAACAAGCAACCCCGGCGCACCCTCGTGCCGGGGCTGCTTGTTCTGGCCCCCACGGGCTTGCGCTAAAACGGCCAATCAACCAGTGCGTTGTTGCAACCCACGGCCCCGCCCCGCCCGCTAGCCGCGTCTTTGCAGGTTGAAGAACCGGCGTAAGGCCATCGGGTCGGCCGCTGGGGCATCCGCCGCACTTTTGCTCAATACGGCTTGCGCGCCCAGTAGCCCCGCGCCTTTGTGTCCAGCACCACGGACTCGGAGCCCACTGCGGGCGGCGCCCGACCGCTTGCGGGGCTAAGTGACCGCTACGGCCCCCAACCGGGTCTGGGTGGGCAACATCACGTACCTGCCGCGCCAGAGCAGATTTCAGGGGCCAATGGCTTGCTCTGGCGCAAGCGAGCCATTGTTCAGTGGCCGTTTCTACTCAGCCAGCCTTGGCTGACGGCGGCCTTTACCAAAGCGGCGGTGTTTTTGGTGCCGGTTTTTGCCATGATGTTCTGGCGGTGCGATTCGACGGTGCGCGGGCTGGTGTAGCGCTTGTCGGCAATCTGGGCAGTGGTCAGGCCGTCGGCCACCAGCCGCAGGATTTCCTGCTCGCGCACCGTGAGGCCGCTCACGAGTTGGGGGGCGGGCTCGGGGGTGATGGTCAGCAGCTTTTCCAGCATGGTCAGCCCCAATTCGGAGCACAGGAAACGCTTGCCGGCGGCTACGGTCCGCACGCCCACCACAATTTCGTCGTGGCTGGCGTTTTTCAGCACGTAGCCCGCGGCCCCGGCCGCCAGCACCTGCCCGATGGCATGCGCGTGGTCGGCCATGGAGAGTATCAGGACCCGCACGTCGGGGTATTCGGTCCGCAGGCGCTGGGTGATGGCCAGGCCGTCGAGCCCGGGCATGTGCAGGTCCAGCAGCACCACGTCGCAGGGCGTGGCGGGCAACTGGGCGAGCAGCTGGGCGCCGTTTTCGGCTTCGCCGATTACTTGCAGCGACGGTTCTTGCTCAAACAGCGCGCGCAGGCCGTCGCGCAGCACGGGGTGGTCGTCGACGAGAAACAGGCGTATTATGGCGCGGGAAAAGCGGGTAAGGGAATGCGGATGCGAACGTACGCCCCGCCGGTGGAGGCCGAGCCGGTTTCGAGCTGCCCGCCGAGCAGCGCCACCCGGTCGCGGATGCTGCGCAGGCCCAGGCCGGCGCTGCTGGCCTGGGGCGCGGCGAAGCCTGCGCCGTTGTCTTCGGCCCGCAGCAGCGCCCAGCCGGGCGTGGTTTCCAGTTCCAGGCTGGCTTCGGTGGCGCCGGTGGCGTGCTTCACGATGTTCTGGGCCAGCTCCTGGGCCATGCGGTAGAGCGCCATTTGCAGCGCCGGTGCGAGCGGGCCGGCGTCCTCGTCGAGCAATACCTGGCAGCGCAGGCGCAGCTGCGGCGTGCTCATGTTGCTGCCAATGTCTTGCAGGGACGCGGCCAGGCCAAACCTTTCCAGCGCCATGGGCACCAGCTCGTGCGAGAGGGCGCGGGTCTGGCGGATGGCCTCGCTCAGCAGCCGGTTGGCCTCGTTGCGGGCGGTCACCAGGGCCGCGTTGGTGTCCAGCAGCGGGGCGTGCAGCTGGTCGAGGCGCAGCTTGGTGGCGTACAGCGTCTGGCCGATGCCGTTGTGCAGACTCTCGGCCATGCGCTTGCGCTCTTGCTCCTGGGCGGCCTGCACGGCCTCGAACAGGGCCTGCTGCTGGGTGAGGCGCAGGTGCAGGTTGTCGGCTTCGAGGCGCTGCAGCTGGCTGATGTCCAGGTCCACGCCCAACGTCCGCACGGGTCGGCCCGCTTCGTTGTGGAGCACCACCAATTTGAGGCGCACGGTTTTCACCTGCCCGCCCACGCGCAGGCGCAGGGTTTCCTCAACGTCGGAGCTGCCCGTGGTGAGGCGGCGCACGAACTGCTTGGCCCGGGACCGGTCTTCGTCCACTACGTAGTCGAGGTAGATGCGCGGCTCGATGGCCTGCCCCGGCGGCAAGCCAAACAGCCGGTACATGCCCTCCGACCACAGAAACTCCCGCGTCCGCAGGTCGTAGTCCCAGGAACCCAGGCCGGCCACGGCTTCGGCCTGCTCCAGCAGGCCCAGGGTGCGGATGCGCTCCTGCTCGGCCCGCTTGCGGGCCGTGATGTCCTCGCCAATGGCGAGTACGCCGTCGCCGAGTGGGGTGGCGTTGTTGCGAAACCAGCCCGTGAGCTGGCCGTCGTCGTAGAATACCTCCTGGTCTTCGCCTACGCCGGTTTCGATGACGCGGCGGAACACGTCCAGTAAGCCACTGTTTCCCGCCTCCGGGAATGCATCCAGGTAGCGCCGGCCGACCAGCGGGCGCCCGCCATCGACTCGGGTGGTGATGGAGTTGACGAAGATGAACTCCAAATCCACGATGCGGCCGCTTTCGTCACGGATGGCTTTGAAGGCATTGACGTAGGCCGACTGCGACTCGGCAATGCCGTGCAGCAGGTCGCGGCTTTCGCGCAGCTCCTAGGTGCGCGCGGCCACCTGCTGCTCCAGTTGTTCGCGGTGCCGCTCCTCGGCGTGGCGCAAGGCTTCCTCGGCCTGTTTGCGGGCGGTAATGTTGGTGAACAGCAAGGCGACGCGGTGCGGCGCCGGCCCTTCCAGGTCCAGGGGATAGGCGTACACGTCGAACCAGCGGCCCAGCACCTGCGCGTGCTGCTCGAAGCGGACCGGCTCGCCGGTCAGGGCGACTCGTTCGTAGCGCTCGTACCAAATGTCTTCCAGCTCCGGCATCACGACGCGCATGGTTTCGCCGGAGAGCAAGGCAGCCTGGGGCATGCTGGTCAGGCGCTCCACCTGGGGGTTTACTTCCAGCCAGCGAAAGTCGGCCGCCCGGCTCGGCCCGGCGGGCAGCACTTCGCCCACGCCAAAGCCTTGGTCCATCGTTTCAAACAGCAGCCGGTACCTCTCTTCCGACGCCGCCAGGGTTTCCTCGGCGCGGGCCCGCTCCATTGCCCCCCAGGTTCGCTCGGTCGCTTCTTCGAGCAGGGCCACCTCGCCCGGCGTCCAGTGCCGCACGTCCGCCGACAGGGCGACTATCGCCCACTGCGGCCCGGCGCCAACGCGGCGCAGCGTGGCGGCGACGAATGCCCGCAGGCCGAGGGCCCCCAGGTTTTGCCGGTCCGTGTCGGAAAGGCCTTCGGTTTGGGCAAGGTCGTCGATGCGCAACGTCCGGTCGTGGGCGATGCGAAGGGCGTCGGGGAAATCGGACAGGCGAACATCGGCGGGCAGGGGCGGTATCCGGTGGTTTCCCACCTGATGGGGAAAGGTGGCGCGGTCCTCCGCGAGGTGGTAGATGCCGATGTAACAGCGGTCGAGCTGCAGCTGCTCACAGAGCATGCCGAGCGCCCGGTACGCCACGCTGGTTGCACTCGTTTCCGCCCGTAAGGCATCGGAAAACCGAAGCAGGAACGCTTGCTGCTGCTCCTGCTGCTTGCGGGCGGTGATGTCGGTGAAGATGCTGGCAAAGCGGCGGCTGCCCGCGCCGCCCACGCGGGCCACGTACATTTCAATCCAGCTGTCGAGCGGCGCAAAGTAATTTTCAAACCGTACGCCCTCGCCCGTTTCCCGCACTTGCCCGTACATTTCAAACCACGTGCTTTCGGCCTCCGGAAAAACTTCTTTGGCCCGCCGGCCCGCCACCCCCGTCGTTTGCGTGATGCGGTCGTAGCTCGGGTTCGTTTCCAGCATCAGCGCGTCGGTGGGCAGGCCCTGCTCGTCGTAGAGCAGTTCGCTGATGACAAGGCCTTCGTCGATGGAGTTGAACAGCGTGCGGTATTTTTCTTCCGACGCGGCCAGGGCTTCTTCGGCGCGGGCGCGCTCCAGCCGGGTCCAGATGCGGGCGGTTACCTCCCGAATCAAGTCAATTTCATCCGCGCGCCAGTCGTGGGGTTCGGCGCGGTACACCACGAGCAAGTAGCGCCACTCGCCGTCGCGCACCAACGGCATGCTCACAAACGAGCCGATGTTCAGGGCCGCGTACTGCGCGCCGTAGGTCAGGGGGTCGGCGAATACGTCGCGAATGACGACGGCCTCGCCGGCGCGGCACCGCCGCAGCACCTCGGGGGCCACAAATTCGTCCATCCGGTAGGTGCCGAGTAGGCTCGGCATGCCGGGCCGGTGCCAGCCGTGCCCGATGATGCCGACCTGCGCCGACTCCACGAGTTCGGCAAAGGCGCAAGCCGACAAGCCGAGGTGGGCGGCAAGCTTGGCGCCCAGCACGTTCATGGTGTCGTCGATGTTCGTCAGCCGGGCCAGCTCGTCGCTGACGTCGGCCAGGAAGGTCAGGTTGGCTTCTTGGCGCTTGCGCTCGGTGATGTCGCTGAACACGGTGGCCAAGGTGCGACTGCCCGCGCCGCCCACCCGGACGCTGAACGCGTCGAACCAGCGGCCCAGCCCGGCCACATGCTACTCGTAGCGGACGGGCTCGCCGGTGCGCACCACCTCGCCGTACCGCTGGAATATGGCCTCCTCCATGTCGGGCACTAGCTCCCGCATCCGCCGGCCCGCCACCGTGCGCGGCATCCCGGTCATTCGCTCGTAGGCCTGGTTCAGCTCTAGCAGGTGGAAGTCAGTGGCCTGCCCAGCCGCGTCGAACAGGATTTCTACCGTGACGAAGCCCTCATCAATGGAATCGAACAGCACGCGGTACTTTTCTTCGGAAAGGGCCAGGTCGTTCTCGGCCTGGGCGCGCTCCACGGCGGCCCAGGCGCGCTCGGCCACTTCAGCGGCCAGGGTGGCTTCGGCGGCGGTCCAGTCGCGGGGCACGTTTTGCACCAGGCACAGCACCCCGGCCGCCTGCCCGCTTTTGAGCACGGGCACGTTGAGGTAGGAAATGATTTGCAGCTGCCCGCAGAGCTGGCGCAGGCCCTCGTCCACCGACGCGTCCTGGCGCACGTCGCGCACGCTGAAGGGCCGGCCGGCGGCGATGGCGGCTTGCAGCAGGGCAAAGTCGCCCAGCAGATAGGTGCCGGCCATTGAGGGCAGCCCGTCGGCGGCCGCATCGCGCCGGATGATGCCCTGGCCGCCCTCGATTTCGACGTAATAGCAGCGGTCGGCCCCGAAGTGCTGCCGGGCCAGGCGCGTCACCGCTTCCTGCATGGCCACCGGGTCGGCGAGCGGAGCCAGGGCGTCGGCCAGCCGCAGCCGGAACGTGTCGGCTTCGGCGGCCAGGCGCACCTGCTCTTCGGCCTGCTTACGGGTGGTGATGTCGTGGAAGAGTACGCCCACTTGCCGGTCCTCCGGCGCGCCCACCCGGAAGACGTGTATGTCGAACCAGCGGCTCACCTGCGGCACATAATGCTCCAGGCGCATCGGTTCGCCGGTGAGCACCACCCGGCCGTAGGTCTCAAACCAGAAAGGCTACAGGTCGGGCATCAACTCGCGGGAGGTTTTGCCCAACGCGCCCTGGGTGATGCCCGACTGCCGGGCAAATACCGGGTTCACCTCCAGGTAGCGGAAATCCACGACCTGCTGCCCAGTGTTGTCGAACTGAAGTTGCAGCACGCAGAAGCCCTGGTCCATGCTGTGGAACAGGGCGTGGTACTGGTCGGTGGTGCGCTGGGCCAGCTCGTCCTGCAGGCGCAGGGCTTCGGCCTGGCTCTGCCTTTGCGGGGTGATGTCCTGGCCGTAGAGCACCCAGCCGCCGGGCTGGCGGCTGGCCGAAAAGGCTACCCACTGCTCCTGCGCGGGCAGGTGCACTTCGCAGGGCGTCGCTTCGCCCGGCTCCAGCAACGGCCCCAGCGCGGCGCCGAAGGCGGCCGGCAGCCCAGCTTCGGCCAGGGGCCGGCCGAGCAAGGCATCGGGCGCGGCGCCGCACCAGCGGGCCGCCTGCTGGTTCACACGCCGGATAATGTGGTGCTCGTCGAGCACCAGCACGCCCCAAGGCAGGGCGGCCAGCAGGCCGTCGGCGGCGAGAATTGCCTCTAGTAAAGAAGGGTCGGGCCGGGCGTTGGGGGTGGGTTTCATGCTATTTGAGCGAGCAGGCAAGCCCCGCGTAAGTAAACCTACGCAGGTTTTCCCTTGCGGGGGGCGTCCGCTAGTCCTAGCTGAACCGAAAGGCAGGGCGCTACGCCAGCGCCGCCGCGTCGTCGAGGGTGGACACAATGAGCAGGTCGGCCCCTGTGCTGGACAAGGCACTCCGCAAAACGCGCTCCACAGCATCAGACACCCGGTAGAGCACCAGGCGCGCGTGGCGCCGGTGCAAGCGCTGCTGGCAGGCCCACAGCAGCCAAGCGGCCGTGTCCGACAACGTATCGAGCAGGCGGCAGTCGACCCACACGGCCGACTTGCCGCTGCAACAGGCGTGAGCCAGGTGCTTCTCCAACTCGGTTTCGGCCGTGGCCGTGGCGGTGGTTGGGGCCAGGGCCAGCAGGTAGCTGGTCGGAAACAGTTCGTGGTAAACAATCATGACAGCGGACATGTGGCGGAAAAAGTCCTCAAAGGTCCGTACCAATAATTGCGCTACTACCCGCATTTTCCCGGATATTTGTCGGGGAAATACGGGATTTGTGCTGGCCGCTGCCGGGGCAAGCGCTAGGTTAACTGCGCGGGTGCCTTTGTCCCGAAGAAATTCGCGGTGACCGCCAAGACTTATAAATGAGCCGTATGCCGAGGTATGCCAATAAAATGAGCGGGCTAAGCAGCCTGCTCGTTTTGATTTTAGAGTACATGCAAAAAAGATAAAATGAAGCTAATTCGCTGGTAGATAGAATTAAAATGTTGAAACAAGAGGGACATGGGATTTGGTGAAGCGCTGGGCGGCGAGTGGTCCTTTGTAATCCGTTTGAGTGGTCTGTTGCCGCGTATGCCTTGTTGCCTGATACCTCCAGGCAATTACCCACCATGGGCGGCGGCGAAGTGGCGCCCATCAAAAACAGCGGCGACCGCATGAGCGAGCACCTGCCCCCCGCTACCTACATGACTGACTGTACGACGGGGCACCGCGCGGGCTGTTCATCCCGAGAAAGACAAGCTCAACCGCGACCTGATTGATTTTGTGACCGGTACGGAGGTGCGCGGTGGCCAAACCAGCTAACGAAGGGCGCTGTAAAAAGTCTGGCTCCGACCGCAGGGCCGGGCTTTTTTAAGCTTCCATCAGCAAGTAGCCCTACTTATTACAGCAAACCGCGTATAAGTGGCTGTTCGCCACCGGTCTTTCTCGCGCGCCCCGCACGGCTGCGACATCTTCCGCCACAAACAAGGACAATTGCACCAAAGCGGTGCTTACTGCTGGTGCCCAAAGAGGCTTTTCGCGGCCGTTTCCTGGCCCTTCACCTATCCGTTGCCAGCGGCAGCGGGTTTCTTTTTCATTTTCCGCTATGGCACTTCACTTCATCCGGCGGGGCTCCGGCTCGCCGCTCCTCTTGGTTCACGGCATCGGCGGCAGCTGGCGCTCCTGGAACGCTATCCTCGACGCCTTGGCGGCCGAGCACGAGGTCATCGCCGTGGATTTGCCCGGGCACGGGGCGTCGCCGCTGCTGGCGGGGCCACACACCATCGGCACGCTGGCCGATGCGCTGACGGCCTTTCTGGCCGAGCAGGGATTGCTGGGCGTTGACGCGGTGGGCAGCTCCCTGGGTGCCCGGCTGGTGCTGGAGCTGGCCCGCCGCGGCGTGCTGGGGGCGGTGGTGTCGCTGGACCCCGGCGGCTTCTGGGAGGGCTGGGAAGTGCCGGTCTTCTACCACTCCGTGGCCCTGTCGCAGAAGCTGGTGACGGCCCTGCAGCCGGTGATGCCCGCGCTGGCGGGCTCCGGTGCGGGGCGCACGGCACTGCTGCCCCAGTTTTCGGCCCGGCCCTGGGCCGTGGATGCCCGGCTGGCGCAAGACGAAATGTACTCCTTTGCCCACACGCCCGTTTTCGGCGAGCTGCTGGAGGCGCTGGCGCACGGCGAAGTGCAGCAGGGAGCACCCCGGGGGAGTTTGTCGGCGCCGCTCGTCATTGGCTGGGGGCGGCAGGACCGGGTGTGCCTGCCCGGTCAGGCACCGCGGGCCCTGGCCAAATTTCCAGATGCCCGCCTGTACTGGTTTGACCGCTGCGGGCACTTTCCCCAGTGGGACCAGCCCGCCGAAACCGTCCGCCTGATTCTGGCGGCCGTGTCCCGGCAGCCGTTCCGCGACGAGGATATTGCCGCGGCGGCCCCGGCCCCGGCGACGGCCCGCGCGGTGCCGGCAGCGGCCATCGTCACCGCCGGGGTAGTGCTGGTAGCGGGCGCGCTCTGGCTGTTGCGTCGGCGCCGCCAGTGACCGGCCCGAAAGCTACTCCACCACCCCTTGGGACGCTACCCCTGGACCACCTCACAGTAACTTAGCAAGTAAGGGACTCGTTAGGAGAAGAACCTTTTGTTTTACCGCTTCAATCCAACCCGCTATGGTTTCTCTTACAACGTGGCGGCTGCCCACCCTGGGCCTGTCCGCACTTACCGTGTTGACGCTGGCCATGTGCCAGGGCAATTCCACCAAGACGACGGAGGGCACCGCGCAGACACCCGCTGATTCGACGGGTGCTGCTCTTGCCGCGACGAGCCCAACCGGTAATGCCGACGCGGGCCAGGACGTATTTCGGAACGAAACCTTCGGTACCGAAGGCTTTTGGACCAACGCCGTGCGCATGCCGCAGGGCATGAAGGCCGCCAGACTCACGGTGCTCGACGCGTTAAAGGCCGGTGTCAGCTTCGACGTGGACGCCATGCCCGCGGACTTGAAAACCGCCTTTGCCAGCGAGCTGAAAACCGACCGTTCGCCCGCCAAAGCCCCCAAGCTCAACGACCCGGCCACGATGGATGTGCTGGTGAAGGCCAACGCCGTCATTGGCATGGTGCCCAAGGGCGCGATGGTGGGCGTGAGCTGCGCCCTGTGCCACGCCATCACGGACAAGTCGATGTTTGACCTGGGCGGCAAGGGCAGCATCGGCAAACGCATCGACGGACCCACGCCCCATCAGCTCAACGTGGGCAAGCTGCTGGCCACCGCCGCCAACTCGCGGGCCCTGTTCACCACGCTGCAGCTGCAACAGCCGGACGGCAGCACCCTTGGCCGCGCGCCCAAGGGCCTCACCGCCACCTCCACCGAAGCAGAAGTGGATGCCTACCTGAGCAACCCCAAATTCTACCCCATCGGCACGTTTGACGACTCGCCCGACGGCAACGGCAACCCCGTGCAAATCGCGCCTTTCTTCCGCCAGGATTTGGCCGCGCCCTTCGGCAGCTCCGGCCAGAACGCCAAGCTGGACGACTTCAACAACACGGTCTACACCGCCCTGTTCGACCAAAGCAACCTGCTCTCGCCCGGCGGCAAGCAATTCATCCACGTGCTGGGCGGGGCCGGCGGGGATGCCATGCTGGCCGACTACGCCAAGGTCCTGGCCGCCACGGGCGTCACGGGCTTTCCCTACTTGACCGCCTCCACGGAAGGCAAGCCCGGCGAGGCCCCCACGCCCACCGGTAAGCGCGTCGACGAGCAGAAGCTGCGCAATTTGAACGCCTACGTTTCCCGCCTGGCAGCCCCGAAAGGCGTGGTCACGGACGCCGCCCTCGTGGGCCAGGGCCGCGCCTTATTCGCCTCGAACAACTGCACGAATTGCCACAACACCGACCAAAGCAAGCCGGTGATGACCAAACTGATTCCGATGAATCAGATTTACCCCGACTACAAGCCCAAGGTCCTGGCCCAGCGCCAGGCCCCGTTGAGCCCCATTCAGAACGCTCCGGGCACGTTTGATGACAAGATGATTGTGGTGGATGCCAGCCCCGGCGGCGGCATTCGCGGCAACGCCCTGCCGCTGCTGCTCGACCTTGCCCGCAAGCCGGTGTTCCTGCACGACAATTCTGTGCCCAGCATGGATGCTCTACTCAATCCCAACCGCGGCAAAGGCGCTCCCCATCCGTTTTATGCGGTCAGCGTCAAGGAGCGAACGGCGCTGGTCGCGTACCTCAAAAGCCTGGACACGGGGCCCGACAAAACAGTGGCCATGCGGCGGTAGCTCAGTCGCGGGTTCCCCGCAAGCAATGTAGCCGGATTGCCCAACGGGCGGTCCGGCTTTTTCGTGCTCGGTTGAGTGGTTGCGGTGGTCTAAAGCAACCGGACGGAAAGAGGACGTATATTTCTTCTGTTATGGCAACCAAACCAAGCGGGCCGTCGCCCGATATAACGACGCAAGTACGACGCCTTCAAGGCCGAGGCCCTGCGCTTGGCCAGCGAGAGACGCAGGCCGCAGCGCGTCTGGGCATCAGCTCATACAGAGCGCTGCCACTCCGCCCTAGGCTATAGTGCCCCCAACTACTTTGAAACCCACCTTCAAACCACGTCCCAACTCTGTCCGGCTTAGCTAAACCACTTCCTCAGTAACCGCCGGGTTATTTCAGCCGCTGGCCGTTAATCCAGGTTTGTTTGACCTGTGCTGCGCGAATTGCCGGCATAGGCGCGGTCAGTAAATCCACGTCGAGCAGCACAAAATCGGCCCGCATTCCGGGGCGCAGCTGCCCGGTGTGGCGTTCGTCGAAGTTGGCGTAGGCGGCTCCGGCCGTCATGCCGAGTAGGGCGTCGCGGCGGCTGAGGCGGTTGGCGGGAAGGAAGCCGCTGGCTGGCTGGCCGTGAGCATCTTGCCGCGTCACGGCGGCGTAAAAACCGTAGAGCGGGTTGATGTCTTCGACCGGGAAATCGGAGCCCAGGGCCAGGCGTTGGGCACTGCGCTGCAAGGCCGCGTAGGCATACGCCGCGGGCAGGCGGGCCGCGCCCAGGCGTTGTCCGGCCCAGGCCATGTCGGAAGTGGCGTGGGCGGGCTGCACCGATGGAATGATGCCGTAGCGCCCAAAAAGCGGTACCTCAGCGGGCGTAACGATTTGGGCGTGTTCGATGCGCCAGCGGCGGGCGTTGCGTGGCGGCAGACTTGCGCCGTAGAGGCTCAGCAGCAAGTGATTGGTAGAGTCGCCGATGGCGTGGGCGGCCAGTTGCATCCGGCTGGCGGCCACTTGGGCCACGTAGCGGCGCAGGGTATCGGGCGGCAGGCGCAGGAAGCCGGTTTCGCGGGGGCGGTCGGCGTAGGGGCGGCGCAGGCAGGCCCCGCGCGAGCCCAAAGCCCCGTCCACAAACACCTTAAAGCCGGGCACCGACAGCCGTTCGCCGCGCAACGGCCCGTGGCGCAGGTAGTAAGCGCGGGTGGGGGCGTCCGATAGTAGGGCATAGGTGTGCAGGCGCAGGTGTAGCTGCTGTTGTCGGTAGAGGGTGTCGAGCTGCATAATTTCGGGGCGTGTCAAACCCATGTCGCTGAGGCTGGTGAGGCCCACGGTCAGGCAGCGGCGTTCGGCTTCGCAGAGCAGGGCGTGGGCCTCGGTGGGGGCGGGCGGGGGCAGTTCGCGGGCCACGGCGGTGGCGGCGTTGTCGAGCAGCAGGCCGGTTAGCTGGCCGTCGGGGCCAGTTACCAGCCGCCCGCCGGCAATGGTGCTGCTGGCGTTGAGGCCCGCCAGTCGCAGGGCTGCCCCGTTGACGAGGGCGGCGTGGCCATCGACGCGCCACAGTAAAACGGGCACGTCAGGAAAAAGCTGGTCGAGCGTATCGCGGGTCGGGAAGCGCTGGCCGGGCCAGGTGGTTTGGTCCCAGCCGGTGCCGGTGAGCCAGGGCGTTGCGGGGTTGGCGCGGCGGTGGGCGCGGAGCAGGGCCACGGTTGCGGCCCAGCTGCGGGCCGCGCCCAGGTGGGCGTCGCGCAGCCCCAGGCCGTAGTAATAGAAGTGGCAGTGCGCATCCTGAAAGCCGGGGTACACAAATTGTTCCTGGGCATCAACGCTTTGGACGGCATTGTAGTGTTTTTGCAGGTCGGCGGTGCGGCCTACGGCTACGATGCGGCCGTTGATTACCGCCAGTGCTTCGGCCGTTGAAAATACCGAATCAACGGTTTGGATGTGGGCATTAACGAGTAGTAAATCGACGGTTGTTGGGTGGGTTTCGCAGCCCGTGGCAACAAAAAGTGCCGCCAGCAGGCTGGCGGCACTTACTAACTTTGAGCTTTTGGCGATGATGCGGGAGGGCATATTGGGCCGGGTTGGGTGGGTTGGAAGGCGTGTTTGCCGGCCTTGCGCGCGGGTTGAAAACCCGCGTTACTCGAAGCGCATGTGCTTCACCGATTCGCCGGAATTTTGCAGCTCCTGCAGGCTCTCGATGCCGATTTGCAGGTGGCGCTTCACAAAATCGATGGTTACTTTTGAGTCCGATTCGGCCGTTTTCACGCCCTCGGGCGTCATGGGGTTGTCGCTCACCAGCAGCAGGGCGCCGTGGGGGATGTCGTTGGCAAAGCCCACCACAAAAATGGTGGCCGTCTCCATGTCGATGGCCAGGGCCCGCACGCGGCGCAGGTAGGCCTTAAACTCCTCGTCGTGCTCCCACACGCGGCGGTTGGTGGTGTATACGGTGCCGGTCCAGTAGTCCAGCTCGTGCTTTTTAATCATCGACGACACGGCCCGCTGCAACCGGAACGAGGGCAGCGCCGGAATTTCCTTCGGCAGGTAGTCGTCCGAAGTACCTTCGCCCCGAATGGCGGCGATGGGCAAAATGAGGTCGCCGAGCTTCGATTTTTTCAGCCCGCCGCACTTGCCCAGAAACAAGGCCGCCTTGGGCTTCACCGCCGAGAGCAAGTCCATGACCGTGGCCGCCATCGGCGAACCCATGCCGAAGTTGATGATGGTGATGCCGTTGGCCGTGGCTGTTTGCATGGGCTTGTCGATGCCGCGCACTTCGCAGCCAAACTCCTCGGCAAACATTTTGACGTAATTGATAAAATTCGTGAGCAGAATGTACTGCCCGAATTCGGCGAGGGGCACGCCGGTGTAGCGCGGCAGCCAGTTATTTACAATGTCCTCTTTGGTTTTCATGGGGTTGCTTGTTGCTGATGTCAGTTGAATAGTTCGGACCGCCGCCCCTCGGCTACGAGAAACCAGAAATAGAAAGATGCTGCCCGAACTCGATTTTCCGCCCTTCGCCGCCAAAATTAGCCAATCGGCCACCAACCAGCCGTTGGTGTGGGACGGCCTGCGCCGTAAGCACGTAGTGCTGACCCCCGAAGAGTGGGTGCGCCAGCACGTGGTTCATTATTTGGCCAACCACCTGGGCTACCCGCGTGGCTTGCTGGCCCTCGAACGCGGCCTGCGCTACAACAAACGCCAGAAACGCACCGACCTGCTGGCCCTCGACACCGCCGGCAACCCCCTGCTTTTGGTGGAGTGCAAAGCGCCCACCGTCGCCATCGGTGCCGCCGTGACGCACCAGGCCACCACCTACAACCAGGAAATAGGTGCGCCGCTGCTCCTGCTCACCAACGGCCTGGTGCATTACTGCTGGCGCGTCAACTTCGAAACCCGCACCAACGAGCGCCTGCCCGAAGTGCCCACGTTTGCCGAAGCAACGCAAGGATAGCTCAATGGGGCGGTCAGAAAAATGGTCGGACGAATCGCCCGAAGGGCTTCGTCCGACCATT
>JANXUO010000073.1 GCA_025356245.1 Hymenobacter sp. | reverse complement strand
GGAGGGGGCTAGGGGGTGGGGTGAACGCAAGGGCGGAAATTTATGCGCGACTGCTTAATCCCGGCGGTAGGGGCGGCAAGGAGAAACCGGCCGCATCGTAAATTTGGGTAGGATTGGAAAAGAAACCGCCCGCTTCCGGTTGGGGAGCGGGTGGTTTCTTTAGGTAGAATACACGACCATTTTTTCTAATGAGAATTTTTGCCACTTTTGTATTGCTATTACTGCTTATTGGAGCTTGGGGACAGCCAGGCGCATTTAATATGCACGGATTTTACATACCACAGAATTTAGATGAGGCTAATGAGCAATTAGACAAAACACTTACAGCAAAAGCGAGAGCAAAATTTAAGGTCCTTCATGAAAGCGATTTTGAAAATGTGAGTGGAATATTCATTGTTGGGGAATGGGATGATGACGAAAGCAGCAGGTTTTTAAAATTCATAAACCAGTATGTGAATCCGAAACAGGAGACCTGGGGATATTTAGATTGGCAAGTGCGCTATCATCTGGTTTACTTATCATATTTACGCCATCTTAATAATCAACCTTTTGATTTGGCTAAAGAAGCAGATAGAATTAATGCCAAGGCAGACTCTGTCACGCATGCTGATGAACGGAGAAGGCAGCAAAATTTTCTGTTGGACTCGATAAATGGGGTGTACATTCCAAAAAATTTGAAAGACAGCTTCGTTCGACTTGACAAGATGCTTTCTGATACACTAAAACAGAAGCTTCGAAATCCTGACCCTAACTATGGCTTAGCAGAGTTTCACTTTAGCCTTGGGCTTTGGATGCGTAATGGTTGGCAGCTTTGGGGAGGGTCTAGAATGCAACAATACTTTTTGCGCCTGGGAGTACATCATCCAGATGATATGTCGGGCATTATCCTTCGTTCGTACAGTGATTACTTAAATGGAAAGGAGGTTGATGAAAAAAGCATCAAGCCCCAGACGGCGGAAGAGCCTGAGTTCAAGGTAGCACCGCCGCTACCTGCTGTAGTGGATAGAAAAAAATATTACACGAAGGAATACCGACGCTTCCTACGTAGGCGAAAAATTAATGACTTTGCTAGTTTACCTCCAGAAGCATACGCAGAATATTAAGCTCACTTCCGCGCTGGTCGCGCCCCCAGCATAAATGCCAATATGCTGTCCTTTACCACGTCCTGCTGCGCTGGAAACGGCTGCGAGGACTTTTGTCCGTAAAAGGTAATTTGCTGCACGTAGACGTTTTTAGTGCTTTGCTTATTGGTTTGATATAGTGCCGTCAACTAGGCCGAAGCAGTATCTCCTGGCTTTTTGGCGTCGCCCGGAAGGGCCGCCGGTGAAGGAGGCTTTTCGTAAACCTCCAGCTTGTGGCCGTTCCAGTACGCCTCCACGTACTGGAGGCTTTCCACATCGGCCAGATCTTTGGCGCGGGCGCTGGTGAGCTTGTTTATTATCAAATCGTTGCGGTGGATGAGGGCCGTCGAGGTCGTAGGTTTTGTGCTGGGCGTAGGCGGCTTCAAACGTGAGGCCGCTGAGTTGCGTCATCACATCCAGCACAAAAGGCTCGTCGGTGACGCGCAACGATAGGCCCTGCGTGGGGACTTGCGGTGCGTATTCGGCCAAACCACCTACTTCGTAGCCGCAGCTCTCGAAGGCAGCGATGAGGCGTAGTACGTTCTCGGTCGTGGGCCGAATCCAGATGTCCATGTCGCCGGTGCCCCGGCTGTAGCCGTGGATGTTGACGGCATAGCCCCCAACAAGCAGGTAGGCCACGCGCTCGCGTTGCAGGGCGGCAATCAGCGCGGCGCTTTTCGAATCGAATAAGTCCATTGCTCTTTTTCGTGGGCCACGCGGCGGGTGAACTCGTCGTCTGTTTCGTCCGGCAGGCGCTGAAAAACCTGGATTTCGACGGGGCGGCCCCGTAGGGCGCGGTGCAGGGGCGCAAAAACCTGGGCGTTGAGGCGGCGCAACTCGCGCAGGCGTTCGGGCACCGTCATGTTGGCCCCTCGCACGAGCAGGGCCTGCTCCATTGCGTCGGGCGAAGTGAAGAATTGAATGCTGGGGCCGGACATGGTTCAAAGATACGCAAGGGGTTACGCTGGGCTGGGCGGGGCCGGGGGTAGCAGGCGGCGGCCTTTGGGCCGAGGGTCAGCTTCAACCGCTTCGTCCATTACCTCGGCGCTGCTGCCAGGGTCGGGCACCAGCATTTTCCAGGTGGCCGAGCGCAGGTCTTCGAGCTTTTCGAGGGCGTTGGCGACGGTGGGGTTGGCGGTGATTTTGGCCGTGAGGCCGGTTTTGGCGCTGGCTTTGATGAGGCCCTCAATCACGAAGGGTAGCACCCAGCCCACCACGTTGGAGGCCAGTACGCCGCGCAGGCCCAGGCGGGCCAGCAGGCGCACGCTCATTTGTTCGAGGAGCACGACGCGGGCGGCGGGCAGGGCTTTGTCGGCCAGAAAGTCGGCCACGAGGCGCAGGTTGCCCCGCTCAACTTCGGCCCGCAACACGTCCTGCACGCTGTCGAGGGCGCGGGCGGCGAGGCGGCGGAAGAGGCGGCCGGTTTGCCAGGCGGCGTGGCCCCCGAGGCGGGCGGCAATGCCCACAGCGGGCGGCAGGCGAAATATTTTCATGCAAAAATGGGGGATGAACGCGGCACGCCAGCCAATTTTTTTAGCAAACTTCGGCCTTTGTGCCTTTACGGCGCAACGCCGCGTGCGGCTGACTACTGAATTTATGATGACCGATTCGCTCCAGGACATAAACTTACAAACGGTGTCAAACTACCTGATTGGCGACTGGCAGGTGGCCAACTGCGTGCTGAACCGCAACGACCCCGGCAGCCCCTTAGCTCGGGCCACCCGCTTGGTGCTGCACCCCGACGACCGCGCCCGGGCCCGCGAAATCTGGGGCCACGCGCTGGCCACCGGCGAAGACTACCGCATCGAGTACCGCTTCAAAGACAAAACCGGCGGCTACCGTAGGTTTCTGGGGGCAGCCCTGCCCCGCCCCGCCGCCCACGGCACCATCGTGGCCTGGTTTGGTACCTGCACCGACATTGAGGAGCAGCGCGTGTTGCGCGAGCAGCTCGAAATGGCGTATCAGGACCTGGAAGCCAAGGTGACGTTTCGTGCCCTGGAACTGGAGTACGAGTTGCAGGCCCTGCGTAGCCACCAGGGGTCCAAAGCGCCAGACTCCTGATTTAACAGGCGCAACTACTACTGCGTCACCGGACGCTTACTGGCAGGGTGTGGCCGCCTACCGGGCGCACGCTTTTGGAGCGGTGGCTCGGGCGCATCGTGTTGTGCAACACCAGCACTGGTCCGCGCCCGGCAGGGGGCAGGGGCAGCAGTTGGCTGTGCCAGAAGAAAACGGCAGCCAGCAGCGCCACAAAGGCCAGCAGGGTCAGCCATCTTACTGGTTTCATGATAGAGAGGGAAATCCGGGTAATGGAGGGAGTATGCGAAGCTACGGTTTTGGGGGTGAAGCGCCAGTGAACAGGCGGAAAGACCGCGGCCTGATGCGACTTGCCCCCTCCGTCATTTTACCGCCCCAAACTCCAGCACAAACGTGGCCCCCTGGCCCAGCTCCGACTCGGCCCAGAGCCGCGCCCCGTGGAAGCTGGCAATGGTTTGGGCAATGGGCAGGCCCAGGCCGTAGCCCTCGGGCGCACTTGGCCCGGTGGCGTGAAAGCGGCGAAAGCGGTCGAAAAGCAGCGGCAGGTTGGCGGGGGCAATGCCGGGGCCGCTGTCCTGCACCCGCAGCTGGTAGCCACCGGTGGGCGTGGGGCGGCCCGTCACCGTAATTTGGCCACCCTCGTGGTTGTACTTG
The DNA here is from genome assembly GCA_025356245.1 of Hymenobacter sp. Taxonomy (GTDB): domain Bacteria; phylum Bacteroidota; class Bacteroidia; order Cytophagales; family Hymenobacteraceae; genus Hymenobacter. The sequence goes on along the minus strand of JANXUO010000073.1, from coordinate 2,089 downwards.
ATGGCGTTGCTGAGCAGGTTGCGGAGCAATGTGTGCAGGAGCGAGGCATTGGCCTGGGGGAGCACAAAATCGGGCGTCAGGCTGGTGCTGACGGTGATTTCGCGCTGCTGCCGGCGGTCGTCCAGCTCCTCCAGCACGTCGGCTACGGTGGCGGCCAGGGGCACGGTTTCGTTGCGCAGGTACTGCTCGTTTTCGATGTTGGCGATGAGCAGCAGCGTGCGCACCGTGTTGCGCAGGCGGTGCAGGGTGCGCTGCGATTCCACGAGCTGGGCCGCCTGCCGCTCGGGCAGCGAGGGGTCTTGCAGCATGTTCTCGAACCGCGATTGCAGGATGCTGACCGGCGTCAGCAGCTCGTGGCTGACGTTGCTCATAAACTCGCGCTCCTTCTCGAAGGCCGCCTGCAGCTGTCGCATCAGGGCATTCAGCCCGTCGTCGAGCCGCCGGAAGTCAGTGGTGTGGGTTGGTATCGGCTCGAAGGAGAACTCCGAGGGGTGGCTGATGCTCCGCAGCTTGCGGGTGCTGAGGGTGCGCAGCGGGCGCAACAGCCAGTGCGCAAACGCCATGTCGGTGAAGATGGTGAGCAGCGCGGCGGTCACCAACACCCACAGCGCCAACCACCGCAGGGTGTCGGTAAGCAGCTCCACGGTGCTGAGCGACGAGCCGATTTCGAGGCGGTACGGCCGGCCCGCGCCGTTGCCGGCCGGGGCCACGCAGCTCAGAATGCGAAAGTCTTCCACCTCTTTATCCACCTGCCGCCGCTCCTCAAAAAAGCGGGTTTTGGTGGCCCGCGTGCCCATCGGCAGCGGCGTGATGCTGATGTACTCCTGCTTGAGGATGTTGTAGTCGGCGTAGGTTTCGTTGCGCTCTTCGCGCACAAAGGCCGCGAGGCCGTCGCGGGCCACGAGGGCCAGCACCTCGCGCTTTTTTTCGCGCAGGCGCAGGTCGGTGTGCACCACCGCCACCCGCTGCACAATGGGCGGGATGACGAGGGCCCCGAGCAGCACCAGCAAAAATTTGGTCAGCGCGTTGGAAAGCGCGAGTTTGGCCTCAAATCTCAAGGAGGGAAGGAGGGAATGAGTGAATTTGGGCGGTAGGGCAGTGGTCGGGCGAAGCAGGGGCTTCGCGGTACAAAGTTCGGGGGCAGCCTACGGGCAGTGGCCGGACGAAGCCCTTCGGGCGATTCGCCCGACCACTGACTTATTCCGCCGCCCGGTAGCCGATGCCGCGCACGGTTTCGATGAATTCGACGGGGCTGAATTGAGCGAGCTTTTTGCGCACGTTTTTGATGTGCACGTCGATGTAGTTCGAGTCCGAATCGTCTTCCAACACATTGCCCCAAAGGTGTTCGCCCAGTTGCAGGCGGGTGAGGACGCGGCCCCGGTGCAGGAGCAGGTAGTGCAGCAGGTCGAACTCTTTTTTGGTCAGGGGCACGTCGTGGCCCTGGTGCCGGATGGTGCGGGCCGTGGCGTCGAGTGCAAAGCCGTCGGCGAAGGTGATTTCGGGGCGCTTGAGGCCGAACTTGCGGCGGGTGATGGCCTGCATCCGGCTCGAAAGCTCGAGCAGCGACACGGGCTTGGGCAGGTAGTCGTCGGCCCCCAGGTCGAGGCCCCGGATGCGGTCGTCGAGCGCCCCGCGGGCGGTGAGGATGATGAAGGACGCTTCCTGCTTTTCGTTGCGGCGGGCTTCTTTCAGCAGGTCGAGGCCATCGCCGCCGGGCAGGCCCAGGTCGAGGAGCACAAAGTCGTAGCTGTTGACAAACAGCTTTTCCGACGCCTCGGTGTAGGTGTAGGCCGAATCGACCAAATACTGGGCTTGCAGCAGGAACTGGCGCATTTCCTGGTGCAAATCTTTTTCGTCTTCAACAAGTAAAACGTGCATGGCGGGGTGGGAAAAGGTGGGGGAAAAGCCTGTGGGTGTTGGGGTTTTTGGTGTTCGGTGTTCGTTTTTTGGTTTTCGGCGCCCGGTATTCGGTATCAAAGGTGAACGAAGGCCCAATGCCGAATACCCAATATCAAATACCCAAACGTAGCAGCCCGGCAGGCGAAAACCCGCTTAACGAGTGCAACATACGACACTAGGCGCTGAACGA
>JANXUO010000047.1 GCA_025356245.1 Hymenobacter sp. | reverse complement strand
CTGGTGGTGGCCCTGCTACTGGCCTTGAGCAGTGGTCTGCCGGGGCGGGCCCTGGCCCAAGCCCCCCCGCCCGTGCCCGTGCCGGGCCTGCCGTTCTGGGAGTGGCAGGCCCCCCGCCCCACTGGCTTTGGCCTGAGCGATGTCCACGTATTCGACGACCAGGCGGCCTTTGCGGTGGGCGAACACGGCACGGCCCTGAAAACCACCAATCAGGGCCGCACCTGGCTGCCCGTGAACGTGGGCACCGCCAACGACCTGAAGGCGGTGAGCTTCGCCAACCCGCTCGTGGGCTGGGTGGCCTACAACACGCCCAATACCAGCTCTGCCAGTTCTGGACTTTCCGGCCCCGGTCAGGTTCGCAAAACTACCGATGGGGGCGCGACCTGGGCGGTGCAGCCCATTGGCGAAGCCGATTTTGTGGTAATGCAAAGCATCCGGTTTTTTTCGGCCACCAACGGGTATGTCGCGTATCGCTACAACGGGCCGGGCACACTCAATGAATACCGGATGCGCTTCACCAACGACGGCGGCCAGACCTGGACCCTCCGGCAGTGGCCGCCTGGTTTTACTGCCGTCAACGTACAGTTCGTCACCCCGCAAGTAGGGTACGTGTTGGGCAGTGGCGGTGTAATCAAGACAACGGACGGCGGGCTGACGTTCACCAACGTGACTCCCAACCCGACCATCGGCTACGAGCAGGTGTGGTTTGTGAACGCCCAGGTGGGGTACGTGGTGGGCGGCCCCGACGGCACCACCCCCAATATGTACCGCACCGCCAACGGCGGCGCGACCTGGACCCCAATGGGTCAGTTTGGAATTGGTGTTCCACCTTATTACCAATATCTCACCCAGAACCGTTCGCTCAACTTTGCCGACCCGTTGCACGGCACCCTTTACGGATTCATTACGGCTGACGGGGGCCAAACCTGGCGCCTACCGACGGCGACAGGGGTGTCTGGCGTGAACCGGTTGCGCCCGTCGGGGGTGGGCTTTTCGGTGGGGTACGCCGGGGAGCTGCGTACCACGGCGGACTTCGGCCTGACCACGCGCCGGCTGACGGACAGCACCAACGCGTACTTGTTCAACGCCATTCGGATGGCCGACCCCGTGCGGGGCTGGGCCACGGCCGAGAGTCGCGGGCGGGTGATGCGCACCGCCAACCGGGGTGCCACCTGGCAAACGCTGGACATGGCCGCCACCGCCCCTGGAGTGAGGTGGACCTACGCGCAGGTAAAGGGTGCGTTTCCCGATGCCGACACGGCCTTTGTCATGGGCAAGAGTTCTGACCCATTGCCGCCCTATGCCCCCGATTACTTCATCGTCAAAACTACCGACGGGGGCCAAAGCTGGGCGCGCCTGCCCTACCCCGGCACCACCGAAATGTACGACATTCAGTTCCGCGACACCCGCCACGGCCTGCTGGTGGGGGCGGGGGGCCAAAGCTGGCGCACCCAGGACGGGGGGCAGACCTGGACGGCGGGGCAGCCGGGCACCGCCCAAAACCTGCGGGTCGTGAGCTGGGCCGATGCCCGCACGGCCTACGCCGTGGGCGACTCGGTAGCCTTCGTGCGCACCACCGACGCGGGCCTGACCTGGCAGCGGGTGAACACGAGCTTCTTCACCGCCATGTTTCCGTTCGTGCCGGGCGGACAACTGCTCAACGTGTGCTTCACCGGGCCACGGACCGGATTTTACGTAAGCTACCAAGGCATTTTTCGCACCGTGGACGGGGGCCAAACCTGGGCTGCCACGACGTTAAGCCAAAGCCCGAATTTCAATGGAGGTCTCCGGGCCGTCAGTTTCGTCACCTCGCGCAAGGGGCTGGCCTTTGGCTACCAGGTGTACCAGACCAGCGACGGCGGCCTCACTTGGTCGTCGTTGGCCAACATGCGCAGTGTGGAGGCCCTGGCTGGCTCCCCCGTTGACCGCTACAATGCTTGGACGGCGGGCCGCAACGGCAGTATCCTGCACTACTCCGAGAAATTCATCACGGCCCGGCCGCTGGCCCAAACCACGCACTGCGCCGGGGGCAATTTGACGTTGGCCTTTGATACCACCGGGCAATTCCCCGCCAGCGAGCGGCGCTTCACGGCCCAGCTCAGCAACGCCCGCGGGCGCTTCCACCCCGGTCAAATCCGCGTCGTGGGCCAGGGCACGGCCTCGCCCCTGGCCGTGGCCCTGCCCTTCGACCTGCCCGCCGGCAGCGCCTACCGCCTGCGCGTGGTGCAGGCCGACTCGCTCGTGCTCGGAGCCGACACGGGGCAGGATGTTACCATCAACGCCGCGCCCATGGCCACGCTCGCCCCCGCCGGGCCGCAGACGCTCTGCGCGGGCCGCACCCTCACGCTCAGCGCCCCGGCCGGGCAGGCGCAGTACCGGTGGAGCACCGGGGCCACAACGCGCACGCTGACCGTGAGCGCGGGCGGCAGCTACACCGTGCGCGTGGCCGGGGCGGCGGGCTGCTTCGGGCCGCCCTCGGCGGCCGTGGTGG
>JANXUO010000024.1 GCA_025356245.1 Hymenobacter sp. | reverse complement strand
AACGCCAGCCAATGGGCTGGCGTTTTACTTTTTTTATGCTCGCCTCATGAATATTATCCGAGTTGCCATCCTGGATATGTACAATAATTTTCCGAACGAGGGAATGCGTTGTATCCGTCAGCTTTTACGTCGCGCTGAAGTCGAAAATGCAATCGATTTTGAAGTTGACACATTCAATGTACGGGCCGAAAACCAGGTGTCCGGCCTCGACTACGACTTTTATATTTCGACCGGCGGCCCCGGCAGCCCGCTGCCGTCGGATGAGCCTTGGGAGGCCAACTATTTTGCCTTCATCGACGCGCTGTTTGCCCACAACGCCCGCAGTGAAACAAAAAAGCATTTGCTGCTAATTTGCCACTCGTTTCAACTCGTGAGCCGGCATTTGGGCCTGGGCGTGGTCAGCAAGCGCAAGTCCACCTCGTTTGGGGTGATGCCCGTGCACCGCACCCCGGCCGGTGCCCGCGACCCCTTGCTGGCGCCCCTTCCCGACCCGTTTTACATCGTCGATTCGCGTGATTACCAACTCACCGACCTCGACGAAACCCGCTTGGCGGCCACTGGCACCCAAGTGCTGTGCCTCGAAAAAGAGCGGCCCCACGTGCAGCTGGCCCGCGCCATCATGGCGCTGCGTTTCTCCCCCGAAGTATTTGGCACCCAGTTTCATCCCGAAGCCGACGGCGAGGGCATGCTGCGCTACATGCTGACCGACGAAAAGAAGCAGCAAGTCATCGAAAACCACGGCGAAGCCAAGTACAACGACATGGTGCGTCAGCTGGCCGACCCCACCACTATTGAGCTAACGGAGAGCATAATAGTACCGTCGTTTCTAAGGCGAGCCATCGCCGCAGTGCCCGTCCTGGCGCTGGCCTAGCCTGCCCGCCCCGCGCTTGGCCCGGCGCGCCCCACCCACCGGTATTGTTGCTGTACTTACTGCCCCCAAAAAGCTGATGATTTCCGAAGCCCGCGAAGCATTCAACGCCGTATTCACGCCCGCCAAATACCAGGAAATGCTGGCCGACATCGACCGGCAATTTCCCGGTATGCTTGATTTTCGGGTGGCCGAAACACCAATTTTTGTGCCCGCCACGTTGCGGGATAAATTAGTTGCAGCTGGTCAGGATATAATCGACGTAATTCAGCAGCCTGATTTTAAGGCGCTGACAGAAGCTGCTATTCCGCCCCACCAGCGCGTTCCGCACGAAGACGAGCACGCCGAGTTTTTGACTTTTGACTTTGCCGTGTGCCGCAACGCCACCACAGGCGAGCTTGAGCCCCAGCTAATTGAGATGCAGGGCTTCCCTTCGCTCTACGCTTTTCAGTCGTGGCTGCCAACTATTTTTGCCGCCCATTTTTCGGTGCCCGCCTACGTGTCGCCCTACTTGCAGGTAGCCAACTATGACGACTACCGCCACGAAATACACCGCCTTTTGTTGGCCGATGAGCAACCAGAAAATGTTATTCTGCTCGAATTATTCCCCGAAAAGCAAAAGACGCGCATCGACTTTGTGCTGACTGAAAAAATCTGGGGTATTAAAGCCGTTTGTCTGACAAAAATAAAGAAGCGTGGCCGCGAATTATTTTATGAGCAGGACGGCCAGCTAATTAAAATAAAGCGCATCTACAATCGCATTATTTTTGACGAGTTGGCGCGCTACGAAGATTTAGTCACCGAATTTAATTTGACCGACGACGTGGACGTCACCTGGGCGGGCCACCCCAACTGGTTTTTTCGCATCAGCAAATACACTCTGCCGCTAATAAAAAGCCGATTTGCGCCGCCCAGCTTTTTCCTCGATAAACTCAGTGTCTACCCTGCTGACTTAGAGAATTACGTACTAAAGCCCCTTTTCTCGTTTGCGGGCGCTGGGGTGCGGCTGCACGTAACGGCCGCCGACCTGGATGCCCTGACCGACAAAGCCAATTACCTGCTGCAACGCAAAGTCGAGTACGAACCCGTGGTGCAGTCGCCCGACGGGCTGGTGAAGTGCGAAATTCGCCTGCTCTATTCCTGGCCCCGCCCCGATGCCCAGCCGCTGCTGCTCACCGGCCTGGGCCGCCTGAGCCGGGGCGAAATGATTGGCGTCGATTTTAACCGGGACAAGGACTGGGTGGGCGGCACCACGCCGCTGTTTGAGCGGTAGCCCGCCGCCAACGCCGGCCCTTCGGTTGCCGTAGAAGGCGCACATTTTTACCTCCCCTTTGCCCATGTCATCGCTCACCGAACGCGGCCTCAAGCTTTCCAAAAACGTCCTTTTCAACGTCTTCGTCGGACGGGCCACTAAGTTGCTGGGCCGCCCATTCAAGGTCGTCACCGTACTAAATGAAGTTGCTGACAAGCTGACGATTGAAGATAATAAAGACAACAAATTCAAGCAACTATGGGACGTGGCCCTGACGTTGGTGCGCCTCGTACGCCGCTACGCCACCGGCGAATACCGCGAAATTCAAACCTTTACCGTCGTATCGGGGCTGGCAGTGCTGCTTTACGTACTCTCGCCGATTGACCTGATACCCGATTTTATTCCGGTAGTAGGCTTGCTCGACGATTTGTCGTTGATTAGCTGGTTTGTGGGCCGGTTTCAGGGCGAAATCACCCGCTTCCGGGTCTGGGAGGCCAGTGCCAATTCGTCGGCCGCTAACGGCTTGATTGACAAGGCGGCCGTTCCGGCCAACGGTGATGTGAATCAGCCCGCCGTGGCGGAAATTGGGCATTCCTGAAGGCTCACTGGATAGGCCTTCGTTTATAAATGGCTAGGGAAGCAAGCCTAGAAACTATTTTCGTGGCTGGGGCACGCACGAGGCCGTATTTTTGAGCCACGTACCATTCCGGCCGATTTTTTCGGCGGGCTTATTCATTGCTGATGCTGCAAACCATGCGTTTTCGGGCCTTGCTGGCCGGTTTTTTCCTGTTGCTGGGCTCCGCTGCCCGCGCCGACGAAGGAATGTGGCTGCCCTTGCTGCTCAAGCAGCTTAACGAGGCCGACATGAAGAAGAAAGGCCTCAAAATATCCGCCGAAGACATTTATAGCATCAACAAGGGCAGCCTGAAAGATGCCGTGGTGCAATTTGGTGGCGGCTGCACCGGCGAAATAATTTCTGACCAGGGCCTGCTGCTCACCAATCACCACTGCGGTTACGGGCAAATTCAGCAGCATTCTTCGGTCGAAAAAGACTACCTCACCAACGGCTATTGGGCCATGACCAAGGATGAGGAACTCACCAATCCGGGCCTCACCGCCACCTTCATTGTCCGCATGGAGGACGTTACGCAGCAGGTGCTGGCGGGCATTGCACCCGGCACCGCCGAGGCCGAGCGCGAAAAGCAGGTGCAGGCCAACGGGGCTAAAGTGGCCCAAGCGGCTGTAACAGGCACTCACTACCAGTCGTTTGTACGCTCGATGTTTGGCGGCAACGAATACTATCTGTTCGTAACCGAGGTGTTTCAGGACATTCGCCTGGTGGGCGCCCCGCCGAGCAGCATCGGCAAGTTTGGCGGCGACACCGACAACTGGGCCTGGCCCCGCCACACCGGCGATTTCAGTCTGTTTCGCATCTACGCCGGCCCCG
>JANXUO010000651.1 GCA_025356245.1 Hymenobacter sp. | reverse complement strand
GATAACCCCAACGGCCCCAGGCCCCAAAGCAAACGCAAGAATGACTTCATGGTGCAAGTATCGGCACAGACGGCCGCTGCACGAACGACAGCGGACTGAATTTCGTGTACCGAAGCTATTCTTTCCCGGTTTTCACAACTCAAAACCAGCCTCCGACTTTGCCTTCCCGTAAGGATTACTCCACGTTTTCTTACCCTGCTTTATGCCCGCTGCCGATTCGTTTGATGCCCTGATTATTGGTGCCGGCCAGGCCGGCACGCCCTTGGCCTACGCCCTGGCCGAAGCCGGCCGCCGGGTGGGCTTCATCGAGAGCGACCATCTGGGCGGCTCCTGCATCAACTACGGGTGCGCGCCCACCAAGGCGCTGCTGGCCTCGGCCCAGCGGGCCCACCACGTGCGTACGGCCGGCGTGCTGGGCATTGAGGCTCCCGAGCCGGTGGTGAACTTCGGGGCGGTGATTGAGCGGATGCATACGCTGCGCCAGAACTCGCGCGACAGCCTGCACCGCAAGCTCACGGAGGACCGCACGGGCATTACCGTCATCCGGGGCCGGGCGCGGTTTACGGCCCCGCACACGCTGCGGGTGGTGCTGGCCGAGGGCGGCGGCGAGCAGCTGGTTACGGCCCCGCTCATCTTCATCAATACCGGCACCAAGGCTGCCGTGCCCGACCTGCCAGGCCTGCCCGAAAGCGGTTACCTCACCAGCGACTCGCTGCTGCTGAATATGACGGAGCAGCCCGAGCACCTTCTCATTATGGGCGGCAGCTATATCGGGGTCGAGTTCGGGCAGCTGTTCCGGCGGCTGGGCTCGCGCGTGACCATCGTCGACACCAAGCCACGCCTGATGGCCCGCGAAGATGCCGACGTGAGCCAGCCGCTGGCCGACTGCCTGGCCGAGGCCGGCGTGGAGCTGGTGCTGAGCGCCACTGCCCGCCGCGTGAGCCGCGCCACCGACGGCCACCTCACCCTGACGGTGGACACGCCCGACGGCGAACGCCGCCTGCGCGGCAGCCACCTGCTGGTGGCCGTGGGCCGCACCCCCAACACCGCCGACCTCGGCCTGGAAAACACTAGCATTACGCTCGACAAAAAAGGCTACATCGAAGTAAACGAGCACCTGCAAACCGGTACCCGCGGTGTATATGCGCTGGGCGACGTGAAGGGTGGCCCGCAATTCACCCACGTGAGCTACGACGACTACCGCATTGTGCGCGATGCGCTGCTGCACGGCAGCCGGCGCACGACGGAGCACCGGCCCCTCCCCTACGTGGTGTTCACCGAGCCGCAGCTGGGCCGCATCGGGCTCTCGAAGAACCAGGCGAAGGAACAGGGCATTGCCTACCGCGTGAGCCGGCTGCCGGCCCGCACCATTGGGCGGGCGGTGCAGACGGGCGAAACCGAGGGCTTCGTGGAGGTGCTGGTGGGCAACGACGACCGGCTGCTGGGCGCGGCCGTGTTCTGCGAGCAGGGCGGCGAAATCATGACCATGTTCCAGCTGGCGATGGCGGGCGGGCTGCGCTACCAGGACTTGCAGGACATGATTCTGGCCCACCCCACCTGGGCCGAGGTGCTGAACAACGCCTTCCAGCGGCTGGAGCCGGGGGCATAGTTTGCGGGCATTATGGCAGAAGCTCCGACCGATTCACCCGCTTCCAACCGAATGGGCTCATTACTAATGCTGGCCTTGTTTCTCCTTATTTTTGTTGCTGCTCCGGTTTACCATATATTTTTTCCGCAGTCCGACAATGGCCTCCAATTGGCCTTGGCCGATGCCAAAGTCACGGCCGTTTCGGAAACCAACCGCCGCTTCAGCTATTATTTAGAGCGGTTCTCAAGTTAGTGTACGTGGTATCCACAATGGTCAAACCAGTTTTTCGCGTCGGCTTCGGTCACCCATTCCGTGGCCTTTTGGATGACCGCCTCCAAGGCGTCGCGGGTGCGGGCCTGGGCGGTGCGGAGCCAGGTTTTGAGCTTGCTGAAGGCCAATTCGATGGGATTGAAGTCGGGCGAGTACGGCGGCAGGTAGAGCAGGCGGGCCCCGCGGGCCTCGACGAGTTCGGCCAGGCCAGCCACTTTGTGAGCGGGCAGGTTGTCGAGCACGACCACGTCGCCGGGCACCAGCGTGGGGCCGAGCACTTGCTCCAGGTAGGCGGCAAACACGTCGCCGTTGACGGCCCCGCTCACGGTCATGGCCGCTTGCAACCCGTTCGGAGTCAGGGCCGCCACGAGCGTCACGTTCGGCCCACCGTGCAGGGGCGTGGCCTGCGGGGCGCGCCGCCCGCCTTCGGCCCGGGCGTAGCGGCGGCAGTAGGTCAAGTTGGTGCTGGTTTCGTCGACGAACTTAAAACAGGAAAATTCTTCTTGCTGTACGGCTTCCACGAAGGCCGCCCGCAAGGCCCTCACCCGCTCGGTGTCGCGTTCGGCAGCGTGGACGCTCTTTTTTTTCGCCGCCAGTCCAGCGCCTGCACGGCCCGCCCCAGCGTGGCCGGGCTCACGGCGGGTCCACCCAGCGCGGCTACCCAGATGCGCAATTCGTCCAGGGTGGCATCGGGCTGCTGGCGCAGGCAGGCCACCAACTCCACCCGGGCCGCTGTGTCGAGCAGCGGGGCCGGGCCGCTGCGGCGCGGCAGCGCGGCCACCGACCCGCTCGCCCGCTGGCGCTGCAAAAGCTTTTCGACAAATGAGACCGAAACGCAGAACCGGGCGGCGACGGCAGGGTGCGTGGCATCGGGCTCGGCACAAGCCGCCGCCACTCGCTCCCGCAAATCATTCGAATAGGCTTTCATGTCCAAAAGATACACCCAAACCCGTACATCAACCTGAGAACTGCTCTAGTAATGTCCTGAGTTTGACCTGCCGGCCGTAAGTTGCCGCCATGTCTTTCTCCCATACGCCGCCATCGGTGGTGCCCGTGCTGGGTACCAGCCGTTTACGTCTACGCGGCTTCCGCGCCGACGATTTTGATGCCTGGTTCGCCATGAGCCGGCAGCTGGCCTACCACCGCTACTTCACTCCTGAGCCCATGCCCGCCGAAGAGGTTTGGAAGCTGGTGCTGCGCAGTGCCGGCCACTGGCTGATAACGGGTTACGGTTTTTGGGCGGTGGAAGAGAAGGAAAGTGGCC
>JANXUO010000632.1 GCA_025356245.1 Hymenobacter sp. | reverse complement strand
GGTCCTCTCAGAAAACGGAAAATATAGCACGTTAGGGCAAAAGTGAGGCAAAAAATGGCTTGACTAACTTGTTTAAGCGCTCGGCTTTGACAAAGCGAAAATCTGCCAGGCTCCCCGACCGACCATGGCAAAGACTACCAGGCCGATTATTAGGTCTGGCAGGGGCGAATGGGTGAAATACACCAGCACGGCGGCCAGCATCACGCCGATATTTACCACAACATCATTCGAGGTAAAAATCTGGCTGGCTTTGATGTGTACCTGGTCGGTGTTGGCCCGTTGCAGCAGCCGCAACGTGGCCCAATTGCCCAACAGGGCCAGAAAGGCGATGCCAAGCATCAGGGCCACGTTGGGGGCGGGCTCCGGTGCCAGGAAGCGCCGCACGGTTTCGATGATGCCGCCCACGGCCAGCGCCAATTGCAAATACCCCCCCGCTCGGGCGACCCCGCGCTGGGTGCTGACCGCCCGGCCCACGGCGTAGAGGGCCAGCGCGTACACCAGCGCGTCGGCCAGCATGTCGAGCGAATCCGCGACCAGGCCCATCGAGCGGGCCAGCCAGCCCGCGCCCATCTCCAACCCAAAGAAAAAGGCGTTGATGGCCAGCACGGCCCATAACAAGCGGCGGTCGCGGGGCACCTCGTCCAATAGGTCGGCCGCTTCCGACGGGGCGGTGTTCACCAGGGAGCTGCCAAGCTTGAGCCCATCGAGGGCCTGCGCGATGGGGGCCACCGCGCCGGTATGCAGCACCGTGAGCTGCCGGCCGGGCAAGTCAAATTGCAGTTGGGCCACGGCCGGGCTGCCGGTGAAGTGCAGTCGGATTAGCTGCTCCTCGGCCGGTTTAAAAACTGATTTATTCATGGTTACAGCGTGATTTTGAGGGCCACGTTGCCTACAAACCCGTCGAGCGGGGCGTAGAGCGGGCGAAACGTGGGTTGGGTAAAAGGACCAATTACGACGGGCTCAAACCGCGTCTGGCGCACGTCGAGCACGTTTTCCACGTTCAGCACCAGGGCGAAATGCGGGGCAAACGTCTTTTCGGCCAGCGCGCCCACCAGCCAGAAGCCCCGGCCCTGCCGGCTGCCGTCGCCCACGTACTGCGGGCCGTTGTACGTGCCTTCCAAGCCAATGCGAAAGTTCTTTTCCTGCTCGTACATGCTGGTGAGCACCACCCGGTGCCGCGAAACAAAGGGCAGCTGCGCGGGCTGGGCCGGGTCGTAGGTCTGGCGCGTATCGGTCAGGGTATAGGCGGCGAAGAATTGCAGGGCCTCGCGGCGCAGGCGCAGGTTGGTTTCGAGGCCCCGCGAGGTAATAGGCGTGGGCGCGTTGCGAAAGGCCGTAATGCCCTGGGCAAACTGCACCGGGTCGGCTATCAGGGTATTCGTCAGGCGCGTGTAAAACACGGCTTGGTTGAGCGAAGCGCGCCACGCCCCAAGCTGGCCGCTCAAGTTCACGTCGGCGTTGCCGCCTCGGGAAGTTTCGGCGCGCAGCTCGGCCGGGATAAGGGGCAGTACGTTCACGTAGGCTTGCTGCTCGGCGGTGCTGCTGAAGATGGTGGGGGCTTTGTAGCCAAAGCCGCCGCCCGCCCGCACGGCCAGCCAGGCAGTGGGCTTGTAGAGGGTGGAGAAGCGGGGCAGCACAAACAGGCCGTAGGGGTGCTGGTAGTCCACCCGCAAGCCGCCCTGCACCGTCAGCTTCTCCAGTACCCGCCAATCGTCCTGCACGAAAGCGCCGCCCGTCAGGTAGGCATAGTCGCGGGGGCGGGCCGTGGCGTCGGTTTCCTGGAAGCGGTCGGTCAGAAAATTGGCCCCGAACACCGCCCGGTGCCGGCCAAGGGGCACGAACAGCGACGCCTCGGAATAGGTCGAGAGCTGCCGGCCGGCGAAGTAGGTGCCGCCCGCCTGCAAGCGGCGGCTAAAGGCGCTCACGCTGTTTTTCAGGGTCAGTACCCGGCCCCGGCCGACGTGGCTATCCAAACGCAGCTGCGTATTGTAACGCTCGGAACGGTTGCGCTCAGTATAGCCGGCCTGGGTGGGGTCGTCCAGCGCCGGCAAATAGCCCCCGTCGCGGGTTTCCACGGTGGCCGTGAGGCCCGCGTACACGGTCGTGGAATCGGTCGCGTAGTAGTACAGGCGCGGGTTAACCGTCGTGGCCTGCACCTGGGGCAAGTCGGTGAAGTTGGCCTTGGTTAAAAGTTTGGTCCAAAAGTTAATCGGGAGGGTTAGCTGAGGGCCCCCAGTTGAAAGCCAACAGGGCCTCTACATCGAAGCGGAGCGAGTCCTTGAGGGCATCATCCGAGAAGTCAAACTCGCCGTGCAGGT
>JANXUO010000630.1 GCA_025356245.1 Hymenobacter sp. | reverse complement strand
ACCTGCACGGCGAGTTTGACTTCTCGGATGATGCCCTCAAGGACTCGCTCCGCTTCGATGTAGAGGCCCTGTTGGCTTTCAACTGGGGGCCCTCAGCTAACCCTCCCGATTAACTTTTGGACCAAACTTTTAACCAAGGCCGAGGGTGCGCAAAACCTGCTCGTTCAGCAAGTGCTGGACCATGCACAGTGTGCGAATTAAAATTGCGATTGACCATTACAACGACATCATAAACTAGACCACCACCAACTTTTAATCCGGCTGTTACTGGCTCACCCTTTCCTTTGATGAAGGTCTCGCAAGGACCAGCAAGGTGCCCCTGACGAGCAAAGTTGCCGGTTGATGTTCGAAACGTCCCTTGTCGGCTCGCTGGTAACGGGAATAATTGTGCGACGATGGTACCTTACGGGCGACATGCCGCTTTCCCCACCCAGGCCCCGCCTTCGCTTATGCACGCGCTCCTTCAGCACATTGCCCAGTTTACTACCCTTTCGCCGCCGCTGACCGAGGAGCTTCGCCAGCGCGTGCAGCACCACTGCTTCGGCAAGGGGAAACTGCTCCATGCGGCCAACACCACATGCCGGCGTACGTATTGGATTGCGCGGGGACTTGTGCGCATCTACTTCAACAAGGACGGCAAAATCGTGACCGACGGCTTTGCGGCCGAAAGCCAGTGGATGACCTCGGCCTACAGCTTCATGCGGGGCCTCCCGGACCCCTACGCCATTGCGGCCATCGAGCCCACGGAAGCCTATTCCTTGTCCTTGGAAGACTTGCTGCACTTGTTCGACCGGTTTCACGAAATGGAACGTTTCGGGCGCGTCGTCATGAGCGCGCAGTTTCTGGAGCAGTCGGAACGCCTGAATTCGTTGCGCTTCACTTCGCCAGCCGAAAAATACCAGCACTTCTGCGCCCACTACCGGTCCATTCTGCCCCGCTTGCCGCTGGGCATGGTCGCTTCGTACCTGGGCATCACCCCCGAAACGCTCAGCCGGGTCCGCGCCAAGGGATAACGGGCCACGGCGGAGAGCCGATGGACCGGATGGTTTGCAAACCGCGGCCGACCCGGTATTTTTTGATTGTAATCAAGTGGAAGTGAGGGCCGGCGTCGGCACCTTTGCCCCATGCATTTTCTCCGTTTTGCCGGGGGCCGCTGGCCGGCCTGGCCCCTCGTCTTGCTGCCGCTTGGTGCCTTGGAATACCTGCTGGGCGAGTACCCGGGCTGGGTGCTCATTGCCTGGGTGACGCCGCTGCTGTGGCTCGTGTTCTTCCAGCACAGCTGGCCCCTGGTGGCCTACGCGGTGGGGGCCTTGGGCCTCACGCTCGTGTACAGCACGCAGCACGCCGTTAATATGTTGACGGGGCCGGCCTTTCACCTGACCAACCTTGCCTTTGCTGCCACCTACCTGTTGCCCTTCCTGCTGAGCCGGGCGCTGGCCGCCGGCGTACCCGTGGCGGGCCGCTGGCTGCTGCTGCCCCTGGCGGCGGTCGGCATCGAGTACGGCCTGGCGCTGGGCCCCAACGGCACTTGGGGCTCGGTGGGGTACTCCCAAGACAACGTGTACCTCTTGCAGCTGACGGCCTGGACGGGCATTTACGGCGTGACGTTCGTGCTGTACGCCACCGCCGGCCTGCTGTTCGAGGCCGGGCAGCAACAACGGGCGGGCCAGCGCGGCGTCCGACCGGTGGGCCTGGCGCTGGGGCTGCTCATTGGCTGCTTCGGCGGGGGGTGGCTGCGGGTACACCAGCAAGTCCCGGCGCGGGCCGGGGTGCGGGTGCTCGGCCTCACGTTTCAGGACGCGCGCTCGTGGCCCTGGTTCCAAGAGGTGGTGTGGGCCCGGAACCTGACGCTGGGCCGCGACAGCGTGCTCCTCCGGCAAAAGGCAGCAGCTGCGCACGGCTATTACCTGGCGCAGACGCAGCAGAACGCCCAGCGGTACCGGGCGCAGTGGGTTATCTGGAACGAGGCCGCCTTGGTTATCTACCGGCCCGACTCCGGGGCCTTTGCCGTCCGCAATGCCCGCTTTGCGGCGGCGAACGGGCTTTACTTGGGCGTGACGTACTTCCTAGTGGGCCGGAGCTTTCCCGCCCGGCCCGGCCGAAACCACCTGACCGTCTTTTCGCCCCACGGGCAGGTGGTATACGACTACGTGAAAAACAAGCCGGTCGGCGGCCTGGAACCGGCCGTGGCCGCGCAACAGCCGCCCGCCGTGTTTCGGGTCGGGTCCGTGGCCTACGCCGGGGCCATCTGCGCGGATTTTGATTACCCTGACCTGATTCGGCGGGTCGGGGCGGCCGACATCGTGTTTGCCCCGGCGGCGGACTGGCCCGGCATTCGGGACCTGCACGCCCGGATGGCGGCGACCAGGGCCGTCGAAAACGGCTTTGCGCTGTTTCGCATCGCGGGCCGGGGCAAAAGTAGCCTGACGACGGCCTACGGGGAAGTGGTGCGCAGCCAGTACCACCTCGCGTCCGAGGTGAAGGCCTTTGTCGCAACCGTGCCGGTGCAAAAAGTGTGGACCCCGTACCGGGCGTGGGGGGACGTGTTTGCCCAGCTGTGCCTGGGCAGCTTGCTCGGCTTAGTAGTGGCAGGACGCTGGTTTCGCCCAATACGCGTTTCAACAGCCCTGATTGCTTCGCCTCAATGACTGCGTCGCCTTTGCTGAAAAACGTCGTTGCACACGGCTGTGTGTTGGGCGTTGCCCTCTGTCTGTACACCACCGGGATGTGGCTGACCCGGCTGGACACGCTTTACCTGGCCACAGGGCAGTACCTGGACATGGCGGTCGTCGTGTTGCCCGTGGCCGTCCTGGCCGCCGCGATAAACCGACAGCGTCGGCGGGCGTACCTGCCGGTGTGGCAGCGCGTGGCCGTGGCCGTAGGCGTGGGCGTGGTGGCGGAAGTGCTTTACCGACCCTACCTGGCGCTGTACCACGCCTACCTCAACCCGGAGTGGTTTTCCTTTGTGCTGGCCCTGAAGCGGACAGAGTTGCTGGCGGCCAGCCGCACCGCCACCGCCGTTGCGGCCGCGCTGGCCAAGCTCCAGGCGGCCCACGCCCGGCAGGCGGGGGTGTTTTCGGGCTTATGGGTTTCGGCGGGGGTGTTGCCCACCTTCGTGGCTTTTCTGACCCTGCCGCTGCTGCCCAACCGGCAACTGCGGTCGTAGCGAGGCACGGACGCCTCAAGCCTAAAACACCTCCTGTTCATGCGTGAGCGTCCTTCTGCCCGGCTCCTTATTCTCAAC
>JANXUO010000560.1 GCA_025356245.1 Hymenobacter sp. | reverse complement strand
CCCATACTTACGGCAGGATACTTGGGGTCGGATTTACATTGGCTGGCCCCAACTGCCGACGCGACAAAGCCACACATCCTTCTCCAACCCTGACCTTGGCCCTTACGTAAATGAAGGCATCCGGCCCAGCGGCACGCTCTACTATTCCCCGTTCGCCGGTTTTGCCATGAAAACTTTCCTTTCGATACTTTTGGCTGGCCTTTTATCGGCCAGCACGGTCGCCGCCGTTGGCCACGACCCCAATCCAAAGCAGGTAAAGGCCGCCAAACGTGCTTTTAAGCACCAGGGAGGCATCAAGAGCAAGGCCAATAAAGCTCAGTTTCGCACCTACAACCATCCGGAGGTAGTCAACCTCCACCCCCACGACCCGGAGCGGTTCACGAAGGTGAAGGCCGGGAAGCCCTACAAATACCTTCAACCTCATTAGATTGCATCGAAAAAAGGGGGATTGGCCAGTTGGCCAATCCCCCTTTTTTGTCTCAACGCAGACTACGTTAAGCCATTTCGCGGAAGCCTACCCAGGTAAAGCGCTTGATGACGAACTCGGGGTTGGTGATGGAGGCGTTGCCCGCCGGGTTGCCGCCCGTAACGTGGAAGTCGGAAAAGCCGGCGTTCTGGTTCACGTAGATGCCGCCCGTGAGGTTGAAGCTGACGGGGGTGCCGACCAGGCTCATTTCGTCCATAATCTGCTCCTTGGTGGCGGCGTCAGTGGTGTAGGCGCCGCAGGAAATGGCCCCGTGCTCGCGGGCCAGCTGGGCGGCCAGATGGATACTCTGCTGGGTGTTCTGGGTTTTGATGACGAGCATCACCGGCCCGAAAAGCTCCTGGCCAAACTGCGCGGTTTGGGTGGCATCGACTTCGTAGATGGCTGGGCCGCAGGTGCGGGCGTTGGCAAACTGGGGGTGCTCGTAGGGGGCGTGGGCCAGGGCCGTGCGGCTGCCGGGCAAGGCCAGGCTGTGCATCCGGGCTTCGGTGGCGGGGTTTTGGATGGCCCCGAACACGTGGGGCGCGGCCTTGGGGTTGGCGGCCAGGCCCTGCACGGCGGCGGCCAGCTTCTGCACCACGTCGTCGTAGGGCACCAGCGTCTCGCCCACCCGCACGCCGGCAGCGGGCACGAAGAAGTTTTGCGGGGCCGTACACATCTGCCCCGAGTAGAGGCTGACGGAAAACGCCAGGTTCTGGGCCACCTTGTCGAGGTCGGCGCAGGAGTCGAGGATGATGGAATTGACGCCGGTTTTTTCGGTGAAAACGGTTTTGCCGGGCAGGCTTTCGACGTATTCGCCGAAGGCCGCGCCACCGGTGTAATCGATGATTTTGACGGCCGGATGCTCGGCCAGGTCTTTGGTGATGAGGTGCTCGTCGGCGTCCACGGCCAGCTGGCAGATGTGCGCCGGCAGGCCGGCGGCCACCAGCGCCTTCTGCACCTCGGCCACCACGATGGCGATGGGCAGCACGGCCTTGGGGTGGGGCTTGACGAGCACGGGGTTGCCCGTGACGAGCGAGGCAAACAGGCCCGGCACGGTGTTCCAGGTGGGGAAGGTGGAGCAGCCGATGACCAGCGCCACGCCCTTGGGCACGGCCCGCCAGGTTTTGTGCAGCGCCAGGGTGTACTTGCCCATGTTTTTCTCCCAGGTCACGGCTTCGGGGAAGCGGGTTTGCTCTTCCAAACCGGCGGCGATGGCCTCCAGGGCGCGGTCGGCGGCGTGGGGGCCGCTGGCCTGAAACGACATCATGAACGCCTGCCCCGTGGTGTGCATGGTGGCGTAGGCAATGTCAAAAAACCGGCTTTTCATGCCTTCCAGGGCCTCCGTCAGGATTTCGGCGCGGCGGGCGGGCTTGAGCTTGCGCCAGACGTCGAAGGCCGACTGGGCGTTGGCCACCAGCACCTCGGGAGCAAAAAACGGGTACGTCACGCCCAGCGGGGCCTGCTCGTACGGCGATTCTTCCTGCCCGGCCCAGGCCGTAGCTTCGCCCTGCTGCAATTCGGTGAAGCGCTGGCCGCGCTGGGCATCAAAGCGCTGGCGGCCCTGGGCATCGGCCTCGGCCCCGTACACGTCGGGCGAAGGGTTTTCGGGGAAGGCGGCGTAGAAGGTGCGGGCGTGCAGGGCCGCAATGGCAGTTTCGAGCAAGGGGTGGGACATACAGGGCAAGTAAAAAAGCGGTGAGCAAAACGAATGTGCCCGCAAATTACGGCTCCCGCGCCAGCCAATGCAGCCGCGTACCTTTGGCCCAAACGCGTTAGGTAGTCCCCGATGGTCGAACGGTAGCCCCTGAAAAAGGAAAACCCCGGCTGCGCTAACAGACGGGGTTTCAGAAGCGGGGTTTGTGCAAACCCTTACTTCACTCCAATAAAGCAGCGCATTAAGCTGCCTAGGACAGCGTGATAAAGCTACTACGCAAAACGGTAGGCCGTTGGCGTGGGAGGTTTTGAAAGGAGCAGCGAAAGCCGTTGGCTTCTTGCTCGCCGCTCATTTCCTCGGATAGCTTGGCAAGGAGTCGGGCCTGGTGGCCTGGCCCCTTATTTTTTGGTTGATTACGCAACAAAAATGCCGCGGGTTGCCATTCCAACGCAAGCCTGAAGCGGCGGCAACAGCGGGCGGCTTACATTCTCATGTTGCGCAGTGGCGGTTTTGGCACGGGGAATAGCCCCGTGCCATCCGCGTAACAGCAGTTACTTACTCCACCACCAAGCGGCGCACGGCGGCCTGGCCGCCGGCCACCACGCACAGCGCGTACACGCCGGGGGTCAGGCCGGTCAGGTCCAACTCAGCGCGGGTGCCGGTGGCGGGCAGGGCCAGGGTGCGGCGCTGCACGGTGCGCCCCAGGGCATCGGTGAGAATTAGGGTAGCTTGGGCGGCGCCGGGCACGGCCGGCAGCCGCACCGTGGCGGTGCGCCGCGCCGGGTTAGGGTACAGGCCCAGCGTGGCGGCCGTCAGGGCCGGGGCGGCGGCCAGGGGCTGGACCAGCCAGACGTAAGCCGGGGCGGCGGTTTCCACGTTGCCCGCGTTGTCCACGGCCCGCAGGGCGAAGCTGTGGCTGCCCACGCTCAGGCCGGTGTAGGTGGCCGGGGAGGTGACGGGGGCAAACGCGGCCCCGTCCAGGCTGGCTTCGGCGCGGGCCACGCCGCTGCTCACGCCGCCCACCGTGGCATCGGTGGCGGCAAAGGCGAAGGTGGCCGTGGTGCTCACCGTGGGGTTGGCCGGCTGGCCGGTGCGGGTGCTCACCGGGGCCACCCGGTCAAAGCTGAACGCCTGCCCGGCGGTGTAGCCGGTGGTAATGGGGTTGTTCACGGCATCCACAATTCCGGTGCCGCTGGCGCGCAGGTCGAGGCGCAGGGTGCCGTTGCCGGCGGGGGCGCTCACGGCCACGGTGTAGGTGCTGCCGCTGCCGCTCACGCTGCTCACGGTGCCGGTGGCAGTGCCGCCGGCGGTGAGGGTGAAGTCGGCGGCCGTGACCCCGGTCACGGGTTCGCTGAACACGACCTGGAAGCTGGCCGAGGGGGCGTTGGTGAAGGCTGTGGCCGGGGCCAGGCGGGTGCTGCTGGCCCCGGCGGGGGCCACGCCATCCACCAGCACGGCGGCCAGGCTGGGCACGGCAGGCAAGGCCAGGGTGGCGGCGGTGCCGGCGTTGTTGCGCAGGGTGCCGCCGTTCAGGGCCAGGGCCGTCAGGTCGATGCCGTCGGTGTCGAGGTCGCCGGCCACCACGGCGTAGCGAAACACCAGCGCCGCCGTGCCGCTGCCGCTCACGTAGCCGGCCTGCCGGGTGGCGCTGCCGATGGTAAGGGCCAGCTGCGGGGTGCCCGTCACGGTGATGGGCTGGTTGAAGGCAAGCGTGAAGCTGAGGGCGTTGAGCGCCGCGCCGGCCAGCGGGCCGTAGGTGCCGTTGGCTGGCACCACGAGGCTGCTGCTGGCGGGCGTGGCCACCACCGTCACCACCACCGGGGCCGAGGTGCCCCCGCAGCCGCCGGGCACACTGGCCGTGGCGGTGTAGGAGCCGCTGGCCGTCACGGCCAGGGTGGGGCCGGGGCTGCCGCCGGGGCTCCAGGCGTAGGTGGCCCCGGCCAGGGGCATGTCGGCGTTGTCGAGGGTGCCGTTGGGGTTCACCCGCATGATGCCGTCGGGGGCCGCCGCATTGCCGTTGTAGCCAGTGAATTCGCCACCGGCTATCACCTTGCCATCGGCCTGGAGGGCTATGGCCCGCACCAGGTAACCGTTTACCCCTACCCCGCCGCTGTTGAAGGTGTTGTCCAGCGTTCCGTTGATATTGAGGCGTAACAGCCGGTCGGGGGCAGCGGCGTTGCCATTGTAGGTGGTGAATAAGCCGGAGACCAACACTTTGCCGTCGGGCTGCAGCACCACGTCTTCCACATTGCCGTTAAACTCAAACCCACTCCCACCGGGGTTAAAGCTCGTGTCCAATGTGCCATTAGCATTAAGGCGAGTCAGATAGCCTTGCTGGCGGGTGGTTAAGGAGAAAATACCGCCCACCACTACTTTGCCGTCGGGCTGCAAGGCCAGCGCATACGTTCCGGCCAGATACGTCCCACCAAGGCTGCCAAAACTATCGTCCAGAGTGCCGTCGGCATACAAGCGAATAACGCCTTCTGGCGCAAAGGCGTTGTTATATCTTTGGCGCGTAACGCCGCCCAGCAGAATACGGCCATCGGGCTGCACCACGATGTCGAAGAACTCGCCCGAGGCACCAGTGCCGCCCACATTAAACCCGGTGTCCAGGCTACCATTGGGGTTCAGGCGCACAATGCTGTACACATTCGCCCCGGTGGGAACCGGCGTGTCGGCGCTGAGCAGGATTTTCCCGTCGGGCTGAACAGCCAGCGCTTCCACATTCGTAGGGATGCTGGTTTGATTGAACGTATTGTCAAGGGTGCCGTCGGCATTCAGGCGCAGCACTTTATCCGGGGCGGCGGCATTGCCATTGTAGCTGGTAAAGGCCCCTCCTACGATGATTTTACCATCCGATTGCAACGCCAGCACCGAAACTTGGCTATTGAACCCACTGCCGCCGGGGTTGAAAGTGTTGTCCAGGGTGCCATCGGCGTTGAGGCGTATCAGGCTTTGCGCAACCGAACTGCCGTTGTAAGCATTGAAACTGCCACCTGCCAATGTTTTGCCATCGGGCAAGGCGATAACCGCCTCGAATACCCCGGTTGTGCCGCTGCCGCCCACATTGAACCCCGGCACCACGGCCGCCGCCGTAAGCGTGGCGCTGCCGCCGGCCGGCAGGCTGAGCGGGCCGGCCGGCACGACGCGCACTGCGGTGGGCGTGGCCGCCAGCACCCGCACGCCCAGGCTGGTGGCGGTGCAGCCGCCGCTGCCGGCCGTGGCCGAGTACACGCCGGGCTGCGACACGGTGAGGCTGGGGCCGGTGGCCCCGTTGCTCCAGGTGTAGCTGGCCCCGGCCACGGGCTGCGGGCCAAAGTTGGAACTGCCGTCGGCGTTCAGGCGCAGGATGCTACCCGGTACATCCAGTCCGTTGTAATAACCAATATTGCCGCCCACAAGCAGCCGGCCATCGGGCTGCAAGGCCAGCGCCAACACCATTCCAAAGGAACTATTTGCCCCGGCAATGCCGTTGCCGCCCGCGTTGTAACTGGCATCGGGCAGGCCGCTGGGGGTGAGGCGCAGCAGGCAATTGGACGCGGCGGCGTTGTTGTACCCATCAAACTGGCCGCCCACCAGCACTTTTCCATCGGGTTGCAGGGCCAGGGCGCTAATGCCCGCGACGATGCCCCCGGTGGTCACGCTCAACAACACGCCCCGACCGCCGGGGTTGAAGCTGGCATCGAGGCTGCCGTCGGGGTTCACGCGCAGCAGGTTGGGCACGGCCACGCCGTTGTAGGTGTGGGTGGTGACGGAGCTGTAGCTATTGCTGGCCGCTATCACCACCTTGCCGTCGGGCTGCAAGGTCAGGGTGCCGCCCCCGTCGTTGAAGCCGGCGTTGGCCACGGGGGCAAAGGTGTTGAAGCTGGCATCGAAGGTACCGTTGGCGTTGAGCCGCATCAGCCCGGCCGGGGCGGGAGTGGACCTGGTGGACTGGTAGTTGGTAAAGTTGCCGCTGACCAGGATTTTGCCGTCGGGCTGCAAAGCCAGGGCGAGGACGGTGTTCATGGGGCCGACGTTGCCAACGGGGCCGGCTCCCACCGGAATGAAGCTGGCATCAACCATCCCGGTTGCGCTCAGGCGCAGCACGCTCCTGTTGGTGGGCACGCCGCCGTAGGCGGTGAGCGTGCCGCTCACCAGCACCTGGCCATCGGGCTGCAACGCCAGCGCCTTGATGTCGGGACGGGGGTTGCCAAATGAAGTGCCGCCGGGGTCAAATACCTGGCCGTTGCCGCCAAACGTGATGTCGCGGCTGCCATCGGTGCCGTTGAGGCGCACCAGCCCGGCGGTTAGAGAGAAATCGAACCGCGCAAACCGGCCGCTCACCAGTATCTTCCCATCGGGCTGCACAGCCAAGGACCGCACAATCGGCCCCGGCTCGCCCGCAAACCCGGTGAAGCCAGGGGAAGCAATCGGGATAAAACTCAGGTCGCGGCTGCCGTCGGCGTTGAGCCGAATCAGGCCGTCGGGCACGTCCAGGTTGTTGTAGGTGGTGAACGCGCCACCCACCAGAATTTTGCCATCGGGCTGCACCAGCACGGCCATTACGGCCCCATCAAAGCCGGCGAAGGCCTGAAAGCCCGGCGTGCTGGCCTGGGCCGTGAGCGTGGTGCTGCCCCCGGCGCAAAGGGCCACCGGCACCGGGGAGCTGAGGCCCACCGACAGGTTGCATTGGGCGCGGGCGGCCGGGGCCAGGCCCAGCAACAGCAACGCTGCCAAGGCAGGAGTCATGCGCCGGGCAAAGAAAGAAAAAAGCATCAGGATGAAAAGGAAAAAGGTGCAAAAAATAAGGGGGGCGTTTCCCAACCGGCCGGCAGTAGCCAGTGGGTTGGCGCAGCCAAAGGTATTGGGACCTTTTGGGCGGCGCAATACCCGGAAGTAGGTATTTATGGGCCCGGCCGCCGCCGGCAAGCCCTCAAGAAAGGAGCACCGGTTGCAGGCTTGAGGCACAAAGGAGTTGGGCGCGGGCATTTGAGGCCCGGCTAGCTCAGCTGGGCATTGAGATGAGCCACTTTACCGGTTTCGTTGTAGGCAATAAGATGGGTGCCGATGCCGGGCACGTCGGCCAGCAAGGTGCTAAAGGGAGCATTGCCGGCGGGCACGGCCAGGGTGTTGGCGGGCAAAGGAGCGGTGGCTTTGTCGGCCAGGGCCAGGCACAGGGGGCCGCCGTCGCGCAGGGTAAGGGCGAGGCTGGTCATTGGGGCAAAGCTGGCCAAATCGAACAGCTGCCGGTGCTGGTGGGCCTGCACGGCCTTGTTGAGTACCTGGCCGGGGGTGGCGTGGGGCGCGGCCCGCAGGTAAAAAGAAGGATTCCAGAAATTGGCAGCGCGGTGTAATTCCAGCCGAAAATGGCCGCTCAGCAGGTGAAAGTTGTAGTCGCACTGCTCGTTTAGCGCACCCACCAGCTCGTGGCGGTTGTCCTGCACGTCGCCGGTGGTGCTGATTTTGGCCACCTGCGTTTCGCGCACTTGCCGAAACAGCCCCAGGTCGGTGCGAACGCGGCTCACAAATACATCGCCCAGCACCCCGGCATTGGCTTCGGTGCTGGCAAGGTATTCGCCCAGGCGGTCGCTGAGCTGGGTGCCCAGCTTGGCGTTGGTGTAGTATTTCAGCCCTCCGGTGGGGTAAAGCTGGGCGTAGATGCTTTCCCGCACTTCTTCGTCTTCAACCAGGCTGTCGCCTTTAAGGGTGCCTTCGTTTTTACGAATGCGGTCGAGGGCTTTGGTTTGGGCCGTCAGGGTTTGGGAAGTGGCCAGCTTCTGGCCGCTAAGGCTCAGGCCCAGGGTCTGTTGCACCTGCTGGGCCCGCAGGCTTTTAGCCTGGGTTTCGGCATTGGCGGCCAGGAGCAGGGCTTTGAGGGGGCCGTTGCCGGGCAGGTTGGCATTGAGGCGCACGGCGTGGTCCACAAAACCGCCCAGGCTGTTGCTCAGCGTTCGTTGGGGGTCGGTAAAATGGGAGTCAAAAAGGTGGTCAAACGATTCCATAACAGCAGCCGTGAATAAGGTAAGCAGCAACTGGTCATCAGGTAGCGGGCGCGCCACTGGTCCAGTTCAGGGGCAAGATAGAATATAAACCTGCATTTAATGGTTGTTTTGCGATGATAATTTATTTTGTTACGCTTTAAATTTTGTCTATTTGGCTCTAAATACTGGTTGCCCGTGCCCGGAACAACGGTTTTAGGGCCGCTGGTACTACTGAGAAATAACGGCTAGCAGCCAACGTGCTGTTTAACAAGTTGGCCATTTTACAAAGCGACGCTGGCGTTCCCGGTATGCACCGTATAATTTTGCAAGGTGCTAACCACGGGTACCATTGCTGCTTTGAAAAGCGGCCGACCAGCCCTCACGGGCACAAGGGCTGCTTTGTAATTTTACAGAGTGCCCATCACGAGCACAAGCACTACTGTGTGAAATTACAAAATGGTTCATACGCTCAGGCTAGGCACTTTGTAAAAGTTGCAAAACAATTATTAGCTGCATTAGCCGCCTACGGGGTTTTGAAAGTGGGCCTGCTGAAACGCTACGGCAACACGAGCGATGCCGATGGCATTTGCCGTGCCCTGCAAGACGTGCCTACCTTGAACCAGGAAAAATGCCGTGTCTAGGCTGGTAGCCTGCCGTGTTTTTGCCGATTACCTGACCGTAAAAGCCGGTAAGGCACCGGGCGTGGGAGCAGCCGCTTGACAAAAGAAGGCGTATCTTTAACTATCGTCTGTCGTTGCGCCCTGCCCCCATGACCCAACCGTTACGCCTGCTGCTGGCCCTTCTTCTGATTGCTGCTGTCGCCCACGCCGCCCCGCCCACCCTGCCGGGCCAGCTCGCTTTCAAGCTGAAGCCGGGGCAGGCACCCGAGGCCGTGGCCGCCGCCCTGCGCCAGCTGGGTGCCACGGCCCCTTACCAGAAGTTTCCGCAGGCGCTGCCGCCGAGTGCGGAGCGGCCCGGCAGCGTCGATTTGCGCGGCATTTACCAGGCCACGGTGCCGGCGGGCCTGGGGCTGGCGCAGGCCCGCGCCGCCCTGCTGGCCACCGGGGCGGTGCAGTACGTCGAGCCGCTGTACGTGCGCAAGTCCCTCTACCAGCCCACCGACCCGAAGGCCGATTCGACGATTGCCGCGCCGCCGTTTGGGACGGCCGCGCTGGGGCAGTACTACCTCAAGCAAACCCGCGCCTACCGCGCCTGGGACGTGGCGCGGGGCGACAGCACCCTCGTCATCGGCATCACCGACTCGGGCGTCCGCCTCACCCACCAAGACTTGCGCCAACAGATTAAGCACAACTACGCCGACCCCATCAACGGCCGCGACGACGACAACGACGGCTACATCGACAATTTCAGCGGCTGGAACCTAGCCGACAACAACAATGACACCGGCTACGATGCCAGCCTCAGCCACGGCAGCTTTGTGGCGGGCGTGGCCGCCGGCCGCGCCGACAACGGCGTGGGCGTGGCCGGCGTGGGCAACCGCTGCCGGTTCTTGCCGCTGTGCATCTACCCCAAGCTGGGCACGGGCTCGTTTGCGGGTTTCGAGGCCATTGCCTACGGGGCCGACCACGGCTGCCAGGTGATTGTGATGGCCTGGGGCGGCCCCGGCGGCTACTCGCAGCTCGAGCAGGACGTGTGCACCTACGCCGCCGTGAACCGCGACGTGGTGCTGGTGGCCGCCGCCGGCAACACCAACGGCGACCTGCGCTTTTACCCCGCCAGCTACGACCACGTGCTCTCGGTGACGGGTGTGCTCAGCACCGACATCAAGCCCGTCGCCTTCACCTACAACCACCGGGTGGACCTGAGCGCCCCCGGCGCGAGCATCATGACGACCTACGGCTACGGCGCGGCCTCGACCTACGGCCCCCTCGACGCCGACTACATTGCCGTGAGCGGCACCTCGTTTGCGGCCCCGCAGGTGGCGGGGGCGGCGGCGCTGGTGCGGCAGCGGTTTCCGGCGTACTCGGCGGCGCAGGTGCGGGCGCAGCTCCGGCAGTCGGCCGACAACGTGGACAACCTGCCGGGCAATGCCGCCTGGGTGGGTAAAATCGGCACCGGCCGCCTCAACATCCTGCGGGCCGTCACGCAAACCGACCGCCGCGAGGCCCGCGTGGTGGGCAGCGCGTTTGCGCCCGCGCGGCCCGCTTATGCGCCCGGCCAAACCCTGGCCCTCACGGCCACCGTCGAGAACCTGCTGCAACCGCTGGCGGGGCTGACGGTGACGCTCACCTCGCTCTCGCCCTACCTGACGGTGGGTGCCAATAACAGCTTTGCGGTGGGCAACCTGGCCACCCTGGGGCGGGCCAGCAACACCGCCGCGCCGTTTGGGCTGACGGTGGCCGCCACCGGCATTCCGCTCAACACGCTGGCCACGCTGCGCTACCGCCTCGCGGCCGCCAACGGCTACCAGACCGACGACTTCGTGGAGGTGCTGCTGAACCCCGACTACGTGGTGCTCGACGCCAACAACCTGGCCCTTACGCTCAGCAGCCGGGGCAAGTTGGCCTACGACGACCTGGCCGCCACCATCGGCACGGGCCTTAGCTACCGGGGCAGCACGCCCATCCTCAGCGAAGCCGGGCTGCTGCTGGCCACCACGCCCACGCGGGTGTCGGACCGGCTGCGCACGGCGCGGGGCAGCACGCGGCAGTCGTTTTTCAGTTTGAACACCATCGCCCGCCAGGCCCCCGGCCCCCGCGCCGACCAGGAGGCCCGCGCCGTGTTTCAGGACACCGTGCCGGTAGCGGGTACGCGCAGCCGCTCGGTGGGCGTGCAGGTGCGGCAGCGGGCCTACGCCTGGGCCACGCCCGGCCGCCGCGACTTCGTGCTGCTCGAATACAGCCTCCGCAACCTCACCGCCGACACCCTCAAGCCGCTGTATGCGGGCCTGTTTGCCGATTGGGACCTGCCCGGCGAGTCGGGCCGCAACGTGGCCACTTACGACTCGGTGCGGCAGCTGGGCTACGTGTACGACCCCGCCGCCCCGCGCCTCTTTGCCGGCATCCGGCTGCTGACCGGCATCCGGCTGCTGGCCGGCGGCCCCCGCGCCCTGGCCCCGGCCGTGTATTCCATCAACAACGGGGCCCCTGCGGGCACCCCCGTGCGCCTGGCCGATGGCTTTTCCATCGCCGAGAAATTCCGTACCCTCAGCAGCGGCACGGCCCGCGCCACCCGCACGGCGGGCCTGCCCGGCGGGGCCGATGTGTCGCAGGTAGTGGCCGCCCGCCTCGCCGCCCTCGCCCCCGCCGACTCGGCCCAGGTGGCCTTTGCCGTGGTGGTGGCCCCCACCCTGGCCGCCCTGCAAGCCGCCGCCGATGCCGCCCAGGCCACCTACGCGCTGCTGCTCCCCACCGCCGCGCCGCGGGCGCGGGCGGCCGGTTTCCACGTCTATCCCAACCCCGCCACCGGCCCGCTGCGGGTGGCGCTGCCCGCCCACTTCGGCCCCGCCGAGCTGCGCCTGCTCGACGCCCTGGGCCGCACTGTGCTGCGCCGCGACGTGGCCGCTTTGGTGGTCGATTGCTCGGTGCAGGGCCTGGCCCCTGGGCTTTATACGCTGCGGGTGCAGGGGGCCGCCGGGCTGCTGGTGCGAACGGTGGAGGTACGGTAGGGGAGACAAATGGGCCGCTGGCGCGTATGCTCCTGGCCAACGCCCCGGCCGATTTCGGCCTGGGCCAGGTGCGGCACGAAATCTCGACCCGCGACGTGGAGGGCCTCGACGGTGCCCTCAACACCCTGCTGCAACTCGTGCAGGAACCCAAAAACCTGGCCGCCCTCACCGCCCAGGGCCACACCCCCGCCGACACCCTGGCCCTGACCGACGCCCGCACCCGCATCGCCAAGTTCAACGAAACCCAAAACACCAACCAAAACGCCTCCCTGGAGCTGACCGAGCAAAACATCATCGCCGGCAACGCCCTCTGGCACTACGTGGGCGACGCCCTGAACACCGGCGCCCTCATGTACAAGGAAACCGCCCCCAAAAAAGCGAAAACATTCACCATGGCTTCCCTGCTAAAGCGGATGCGGAACGAGGGCGGCAAAGCAACCGCAGCGGCACCC
>JANXUO010000494.1 GCA_025356245.1 Hymenobacter sp. | reverse complement strand
GCGGAGTGGTGAAATCATTGCTTGTTTTGGCGTAGTTAGTCATTGATAGTCAGGCGGCAGTAATGGCAGGCAGTGGGGAAAGGAGGGGGCGTAAACGATGTGGGAGCTTCGTGGCAGCCATTTCCCAAAGCACAAAACAGGCATTTTTTAGCCTGTTACCGGCGGCTGGGGTCCTTCCGGTGCGACGCGGTGGAGCCGGCGTTTTTCCCCCGGTACTTCCTGCTTTCCGCTGCCAGTGGTCAGCAAGTCGGGCACTCGCCAGAACCGCTTGGGTTTGTCGGGCCGCCACGCATACTCGCGCGCAGCGGCTTGCACGACCAATGCCAGCAGCCCCAGGGCTGCGACGGCCAGGCCCCACAGCAGCCAGCCCAATGGGTCGATGGGCCAGTCCTGGCGGCACTGGCGTACGGTGTTGCTGGCCAACATAATCCCTTGGCCCAGCAGCAAAAAATGCAGGCCGCTGGTGGGCACGTGGCGAAACGGGCGGCCGTTAAGAAAGTAACGCATGGTATATTATAGTTGCACTACGCTGAATGAGTTTGTCCCGCTTGCGGGCAACCTGGTCAGAGAAAAGGGGCAAGTGAGCCGTTGTGCTCGCCTTGCCCCCGCCGATTCCCGCATCGGACGCGAAAAATCACTTGTTTTCGCCTGTTGCTGCCTATTCAAGTAAGAGCTTGGCCACTTGCTGACCCTGGCGCACGAAGTACATTCCGCGCCGCCAGCTGCCCACGCCGAAGCGCACGGTGCCGGCGGGCAGCAGGTGCTCCTGCCGTCCAAGTACATTGAGCACTTGCACCGGCTGGTCCGGGTCCACGTTGAGCAAGCTCACCGCGTCCGTGGCTGGGGTGGGGACCAGCACCAGGCGGGCGTTTGGGCTCGCGCCTCCGGACGCTTTCACGTACCGTACCGGGCCGTAGCTCACCGGGCCGCTGAAGTCCACCTGCCCCAGGCGGTAGTAGGCCGCCGTGCGGCACGAGTCCACGTGCCCGTAGCTCGTCAGCCCCGTGCGGGTGCCGCTGCCGGCCACAAACGCGACCCGGCCCCAGCGGGTGCCGTCGGGGGAGCGCTCCAGTTGAAAACCCCGGTTGTTGAGTTCCGTGGCCGTGACCCAGTTCAGTTGCACGCCCATCGCCCCGCTGTGCCGGCGCTGGGCCGTGAAGCTCACCAGCGTGACGGGTAGTGGAACGGGCGTGGAAACAACATTCGACCAGAACGGCGCGTCGGCTACGAAGGTCGAGTTGTCGGTCAGAAACTGCGTCACCTGGAAGTAGGTCAGCGCGTTTACCGGGTCGGGCAGGGTCTGCGAGTAGGTCGAAATCGTCTGCGAGTAGCCCGTCGGGCGCACCGACGAGAGGCGCGTGATGCGGCCCGTCCCGGAAAGCAGGCCGTTGGTGGTGGCCGGGCTGCCCGACTGAAGAATCCGGAAGCCCTTGACAGTATCTTCCGTGGCCGTGGTCCAGGTCACGACCGGCCGGCGCTGGGCATCAAGGGTGACGCTTGTTATGCGGGGTGCCGCGTGAAACTGCGTGAAGAGAGCCTGCCAGGACAAGTTGGAAGTCGGTGGGGCCGACAACGGCTCGGCCACGCCGCTGACAAGGTTATACTCCCAGATAAAGGCGTAATAGGTTTCTCCGGGTCGCGCATTGAGCAGTTGAGCCGTGGTGTCGGCTGCGTTGCCCTGGTAACGGCCGGTCTTAATCAGGTGCGGGGCTATCTCGTAGTTCGGGGAGTAGGCCGGCAGGCGCGAGTTGGTGTCCATCAGCCCGTTGCCCGGACCCGCCGGGGCCGGGAAAAAAGGCGGGCTGGGCGTGGGAAACGTGCCGTCGTAAGGGCTGCGTTGCAGGTAGCGGCCGGCCAGCACGACGTAGTTCGTGCCCGCGCCCCGCCGCCAGTGCAGGTTGACCACGTTGTTGTAAGCGGCCGAGGGGTTGCTCACCACGCTTTGGCTATAAACCACCGTGGGATAAGTGTAAGGGGCACCGTCTGCCCGCAGGCGTTGGGCCCCGAAGGTGCCCTGCGCCCGGGCCGACCCGACCAGGGTCAGCACGGCCGCAACGATAAGGAGTTGGATGTTTTTCATGGAAAGAACATAAAAAAGGGCAGCGGCCCGAGCTTTTAGCACCGGAACCGTTCCGGCGCAGGGCTCCGACCGCTGCCTTTGATTTACTTGATGGTTGTCGGCTGGTTATTTGATGACGAGGCGCTGGGCCACCAGGCCTGCGGCCGTGGTCAGGCGCACGGAGTACACGCCGGGGCTGATGCCGTCAAGCAGCAGGCGCTGCGCGGTGGTCCCGGCGGGTAGCTCCCGGCTCAGCACCTGCTGGCCCAGCACATTGACGATTTCCACGGTGGCCGGGCCGCTGCGGCCACTTAGCTGCACGAACACCGAGCCGGTGGTCGGGTTGGGGTACAGCGCGGCCCCGGCAGCGGCCAGCGGGGAGGCGGCCGACAAGGGAGCCGCCGCCGAAAACAGCAGCACAAAGCGGCCGGCGGGCGACTGGCCCGCGCCCAGGGCCACGGACACAGCCGGTCCGGTGCTCAGGTTGGCGGTGTGGCCGGTGAGGGCATCGAGCAAATACACAGCAAAGCCGGCGGGCAGTTGGCCTTCGGTGCGGCTGAGCTGGTAATTGCCTGCCACCCCGGCCCAAATGGTCAGGGGCACGGCAACGGGCTGGGAGCCCAGTACGGGCAGCCCGTTGATGGCCAGCAGGTCGTTGCCAGGGGTCTGGGTAGCCACGCGCAACGCGCCGGCGGGGATGGACAGGGCATCGTGGGTGGCATCAAAGCCGGTCGTGGCGCCGGCCGCGAACGAAACGACGGCTTCGCAGCGACCAGCGGGGCCGCTCACCAGCACCCGCGCCCCGTTGAGCGGCGTGCTGGCCGGACCGCGTTGCAGCAGTGTCGAGTCCGAGGTGAGGCGCTGGGCGTTGGTGTAGGCCACGGTGCCGGTGGGGCTCAGGCAGAGCGCGAAGAATCCCTGGCCCAGGGGCAGCACGTTGGTGCCCCCGTTGGTTCCCACCCCGTTGTTGTAGGTGGCAAAGGAGCCGGAATACTGACCACCGCTTTTGAAGACGTAAAGCGCGGTGCTGATGCCCCGAGTGTTGGGGTCGGCAATGACGCGGTTCCAGTCCAGCGGGCTGGGGTACGGGTTGCCGAGCAGGTTCAGGCCCTGACCGGACCGGGGGCCACGGGCCAGGGGCACGGTGAGGTTGCCGTCGGTCAGGGTGCCGGTGAAGCTCACCACCCGGCCCGGCCCGCTCACGCCGTTGGCGGCGCCGGGCATATCGATGGTGTAGCCCGTGCCGGGGGTCATGCGGTCGTTGCCGTTCGGGGAAAACCAGCCTTTCTCAAAATCGGTCAAACCCTGGGCGGCGGCCTGTGTCACCAGGCGGTCCTGGTTGTAGCCGTACACGGTGGGGAAGGGCCGCGTGGCGCGCGGGAAGGCCGCCGTGTTGTAGGCCGCGTTGAAGACGGGCGTGAAGCCCGGCCCGACCAGGGTGTTGAAGGTAGCGTTTTGCACCGGGGAAGTCAGGTGCCGGTAGCCCAGACCCGGATTAAGGCTCGGGTCAATGTAGCGCTGCACGGTGACGGGGCCGATGACGACACCGCCCGCGTTCACCACGTAGCCCGGGCCGGTCGAAGTGGACTGAATCGTTAAATCCTGCCCCGTGCCCACGGTCAGGTTGCCCATCACCGTAAGGCCACGCTCGATGGCAACCGGACCAGCCGTAATGGCCCCGGCGGAGCCGACGGTCAGGTTGTGGAACGTCGTGCGGGTTGGGCCAGAAATGCGCTGCACGGCAAAGCTGGCCTTGAGCATCACCGCGCCGCGGCCAACGCCCACCAGCGAGCCGTTGTTGTTGGCGATGTTGCCGTACACGGTCAGCAAGCCCGTGTTTTGCAGGTAGAGTACCGCCCCGGTGGTTAGCGTCAGGTCGTTGGCGGCCACGGGCCCGTTGACATAGGGATTAAATAAGGCCTGGCTCGGGCCCTGGATAATTACGTTGTCCGAACCCAGGGGTACGCGGCCGGCTGACCAGTTGCCGGGCGTGTTCCAGTCGGTGCTCACGCCGCCGGTCCACGTATTGTTTAGGGCCTGAGCCTGGGCACCAAAAGCGCCGCTCAGTAAAAGGGCTGCCAGCAGCCCCGGTTTAAAGTTTTTCATGGGTACTAAAAAGAAGAGTTGATTAATATCAAACGGGGTATTCCGGTTGAGCAAATGGTGAAAAAAAGGTCCTGGGTAACAGTAAAAAGCGGGCCGGCGCGGGTGCAGGACCCAGGCGCGATTTTTTGGGGCTCCCGATTCGGTAAGTTCGGTAAAATTGTACACATGGAAGTTTGAAGTATATTTAAAAAAGAAGTCGGAGGATTTTGGCCCGATTTAGCCTCAGAAAACCCTAGACAGTTCGTAAGATAGAAGCCGCCGCGTGATTTAATACGCACACCCAAAAAAGCATCGGTTGTTCCTGGCTACGCACGGGCCCATATTCTTGTCTTGTTTCTATGTACGCACAGACTTGGGCATCATTTCAGCCCGGCTTGGGTTCTACCTCCCGCACTATCCAAACGGTGTGCCCCGCGTTCTCGTCACCGGCCAGCGGGTAGTCCCGCCGCACCTTGGCCAGCAGCGCGGCAATGGTGCGCCCCTGGACCCCGGACTTGTGCTGCACGACGGCGTAGTGCCTGAAACTCACGTTGGGCGTTCGCACGTTGAAGTAGACGATGCTGCGCCCGTCTTTTTTCAGTTCGTCGGCAAAAACCACGGCAAATAAATTCATGGGCCTGGGGAAAATAATGTCAAGCCGAAAAGCATTCCGCTTCTTCCTCGGCCACGGCCCAGTCGTGGTAGCCCCGCTCCGTGCTCTGCCCGGCCACAGCCCGCTGCCAATCAAAATGCGAATAGCGGGGGTGCTCGTTTTTCCGGGTGTAGCGATTGAAGCACCCGCCACTGCTGCAATAGGTATCACCCAGCGGAATGCTGTGGCCGCAAGTGATGCACGCTGTTTTTAAGAGAAGGGCCATCGGGATAAAATTTTGAAAACCAATTGTGCGTAAATACGCACGTAAATTGTCCTAAAAAACCCCTCTGAAAGGGTGTGGAAGCTTTATTCTATTTTTTTCCTGAATTTTAAAAAATCAGTCGAGTTGGCCGGGAAACAACTGCTCCAGCAGGTGGCGGTTGCCATCGGTGCTCCAGCGCCGGCACGTGATGGCGGCGGCCCCAGGGAAGCCGTAGGCCCACACGAAAGCCGTGCGGCCCTGCTCGTCGGTAAATCCCCAACTGGCCCCTACTTTGTCCGCGTCGTCCAGGTCGGTGGCGTTGGCCGGCCCCAGCACGTCGAGCAACTGCTGGTAATTCGCGTTGAGCTTGGTCAGGCATTCGCTGCCGATTTGGTGAAGTGGGGTGAGGCGCACGGTATGGGAATTTGGGGGCCAGCGGCGTTGCCGGCGTACTTCTCAAATTGCACAAACCGGACCGAAAAGGCCTTTTCCAGCCCCTGCGGGCAATATTATGTAACGTACAAAACCTGTTAGTTCCGCCTCTTTACGCTCCTTCTCCAACCCTTCCGGGCACCATTACTCCCGCCACCGGCCTTTTCTCTTCCCCACTGCCTCCGCCTTGCCCGGCGTTTAGAGACCCAACGATTCGGCGGCGTTGTAGGCCACGACGTTCGTGAGCCGGGTGTAGCGGCTCAGGATGGCGTCGGTTTTTTGCTTGGTCTGGTTCTTAATGAAATCGTTGCTCTGGCCGGCCAGCTTGGCCGTCGTAATAAAGGACGCGCGAAACGAGTGGGCCGTGTAGCGCTGGCCGGTGCTGTCGGCCCCCAGGTGCCGGCCCACGAGCGCATTGACGCTCTTGTCCGACAGCCGCCGGCCGGTGGGGGTTCCGTGCCCGGCCGCCCGGCCCCGGGCAATGCGGACGAAGAGCGGCCCCGTGCGGCGGCCGCCCAGCTGGCCCAGCCAGTCCTGGTAGGCGCGGATGGGGCAGTAGAGCGCGTCGCGGCCGTAAAAGACGGCCTTCTCTTCGGCCGCCCCGGTCTGGTTGGTTTTGGTGCGCCCCAGCCGGATGAGCAGCGCCTCGGGGGTCAGGTCCAGGTGCTCCAGGTCGATGGCCACCAGCTCCGACCGCCGGAAGGCCCCGGCGAACCCCAGCAGCAGCAGCAACCGGTCGCGCAGCCCGGCCGGGGTGCCCAGGTCCAGTTGCCGGACGCAGGCTTTGAGGTGGTCCACGCTGAAGGCGGGGGCTTGCTTTTGCTTGGTGCCCAGCGCCAGGGCAATGCCGTGCAGCACGTCGCGCAGCGCGGGCGTGCCGGCGGCCGAGGCGAGCCGACGCAGGTGGTGCTGCCGTTGGATGGCGGCCAGGTGCCGCTGGATGGTGGCGAGCTTGCGGGGCAAGTCCGCCAGGTGGGCCACGTAGTCGCTGAGCGTGGCCAGGTCGGCCGGGTACGGCTGGTGGCCGTGGCGCGCGCAAAAGCCCTCGAAGCTGCGCAGGTCGGCGGCGTAGCCCCGGCGCGTGTTGAGGGAGCCGCGCTGGCCCTGGCCCCGGTAGCGTTCGGCGGCTGACCCCAGCGGGGCGGTACCGTCCGGGGCGGGACTGTCCGGGGGGCCTCCCCTGCGGCGGGCGGTCTGGGAACGGGAAGGCGTCATAGCAAACGGAAGAGGTAACGAAATCGGCACCCGGCACGGGGAAGGCCCGCACGGGCGCAGGCGGCACCGGGCCGGGCAAAAACAACAGGGTTAGTTCCGATAATGGTCTATTATCGGAACAAAAGTAGTAAAGAGGACCGCTGAGAATCGCGTATTCGCCGCCCCGCCCCGGCCGGCAACCAAATAAACGATTCTCAGCGGTGTCCCGCCGGCACGGCTACTTGAAGTCGGCCGGGTCCACGTCCGCCAGGGGCCGGTGGGCGTCAAAGAATTTTTTGAGCGCCTGGTTCAACACGTCGGTGGCCTTGCTGCCGCCGCGCACATTCGCCTGATAATTAGCGAGTCGCCGCTTATTATCGACCGTGATGGTGGAGGTAAACGGCTGCTTTTCTTCCTTGCCCTCGTTTTTGGATTCGGGTTTGGGCGCGGAAGCGAATTTCTTCCGGGGGGCACCGGCAGCGGGTGTCTTGTCTTTTGTCAAGTCGCCAAAGGCCTCGTTGTCAATCTTGGAACTCATGTCAGGTTCATTAAAAGGTGAAATGGGCACCCCGCGCCTAGACGCGCGCCAGCACGGCAGCGGCCAGGGCCCGGTAGTCCTTCGCGGCGTTGGACTCCGCGTTGAGGTGGAAAACGGTGCTGGCCTGGGTGACGGCATCGAGCACCGTTTTGTCCCGCCGGATGGAGGGCAGCATCATTTCCTCGCCGTATTTCTCGTGCATCGCATTTATCATTTTATCGTGATGGGCGTTGCGCAGGTTTTTGTGGTAGCGCGTGACGACGATGCCCAGCATTCGTAGCCCCGGGTTCATTCCGGCCACCACGTAATCGGCCAGGTCGGTCAGTTTTTCCAGGCCATCGACGGCAAATTCCTCCGGCTCGGTGGGAATCAGGTAGGCATCGGCGGCGACCAGGGCCATGACGGTGAAGGTCTTCAAGCTCGGCGGGCAGTCGATTATCACGAAGTCGTAGTGCTCCGCCACCGTGGCCAGGGTCTGCTTGAGCCGGAAGGTCCAGTGCTTCAAATCCTCGATGACATCGGTGGCGTTACCCAGCCGAATGTCGGCCGGTACCAGGTCCAGCCCCGAAGAAGTTTCCAGGATTACGTCCGCAAAACTCTTATCAATGAGCGCCTGGCCAAGGTGTTCATCGGGCTTGAAGCCACGGCCCAGCAGGTGCTTGGTCGCGCTGCCCTGGGGGTCGGAGTCAATGAGCAGCACCCGCTTCTCGTTGACAATGCGCAGCGCAGCAGCCAGGTTTACAGCCGTAATCGTCTTGCCTACACCACCTTTGTGGTTACTTATTGTAATTACCTTCATTGGGTCATGGACTTTACGGGTGATAATTAATGCGTGTAACTTACGTAGTTTACGTAAGTTATTTGTCTTGTGTAAGCAAAGGTAGACACATTTCTTATGTAACCCACACAACAGACGTAATTTATTCGTCATGCTTTTGACACGTAGCTTACGTGCTCTGCGTAATCTAATTTTATTGCGTAAGGCACGTAAGCTACGTGCAACCAATGCTGCCGGGTGCCTCCCTGTTCCCAGGCCAGCTCGGGCGCTGCTCTGTTGTTGTCAGAAAGTTTACAGGTCTTACGTAACGCACATAGCTTACGTAATACAAAAAAGACCTTTATCTTACGTAAGTTATGCGTGTTACGTATATTACGTACCTTACGTAACTTACATAAAAAAATACCCTTTCAGGACTCTGGCAACTTTTGGAGCCCGGTGCTCGGATAGTATTATTCCGACAACTTCCAAGGCACTGGATTCTTCACCATCTCCGCCATGCTGCGGAGCCAGGCGGCGAATCGCTGGCTGCCTTGTCCGGCCTGGGCACCGGTGCGGATGCTGGCTGAAAGGGAGCCGTGCCCGGCCCGCGAGAGTCGCGTATTGAGGCCGTTGCCCGGGCCGAAACCAAAATACGCGATTCTCGCGGGCTCTACGATGCCGTGTGGTCGGATAGGGTAGGGGCGTCCGCCCCGTAGCGCACCGGTGTCCAGTGGATGAGCTGACCGACGATGGGCAGCGCCCGGCCCGCGAAAAAGGCCAGAAACTCCGTCGAGTTGGCAAAGCCGTCGCGCCGGGCGAAAAGCTCCAGCTCCGTGCCCTCCAGGCGGCAACCGTCCACGTGCATCCCCTCTGCCGTCAATTCGGCCGCCTGCACCGATACAACCGGCCGCACGGGATAAAACAGGTACATTCCGGGCTGGCGGTTCTTGGCGTAGAAGTGAATCAGCATCCCAGCCCGCCAACGGTTGCCGGCGCGGAAGGTGTGGACTTTGGTGCCCGCCTGGATGGGGGCCACCAAGGCATCGGAGAAAGGCAGGTTCATGGTAAGAAGGAGAAAAGGGTCTTAAAAAACCCGCCAGCGGCTTCGAGCGATTGCACGGCGAGGGCCACGCGCACTACTACGCTGCCGGCGCGTCGGGCTTCCTCAGCGTGGTTATCATTTTCGTCAAATCCGGCGCTCCGCTAAATAACGCAAGGTTTATCATGGTGGGCGTGGGGCCGTAACGCTCCTGCATTTCCTTTAGCAGCCTGGCCGCTTTCCGGGGGCTGGCCTTCATCTGCCGGGCCACGTCCTGCACGGTGGCCACCTGGCTGCCGATGATGAGCTGCATTGCGTCGCTGAACTGCGCCGGTGCTGCTGCGGCCTCGGCCGTGGTGGGCACCTGGGCTGGCTGCTCTAGCTGCTGGGGCTGTTGCGCGGCTGTGGTGTGGGCCTCGCTCATGGGGTGGTTCCCAGCGTGGGCCCCGGCATAGAAGTAATGTCATGCCGTTTTGCAGTGGTCTCGGCGGTCCTTGTACAAGGCAACTCCGCTCACGGTATAGGGCGTGTGACCGGTGTAGAATCTCACCGGCTGGCCGATGGCAAAAAGCGGGGCGGGCCGCTGCTGGCGGGTGCTCACGTAAACGAGCTGGCCGACGATGCACCCTGCGGCTTCCCCACGAAAACGCAGCTCGTCCACCGCCCCGGCCTCGGCCCGCTGCACCAGATGCTCTACCCACTGCGGCGGGTTTTTTAGGCCGATGGTCGCGGCCACTAGGGCAACGGCCTGGTGGGCATCATCCGCGAAATAAATCCGGTCGCCTTCGCCGCAAACTACCACCTCAAAATTACCGCTGGTGGCCTGCTGGCTAAACGGATTTACAAAGTTGAAGCCTTGGTAGGTCGGTGGGGAAAGCAGCTCGTAATGGGCCGCGTCGTCGCTGTGGCGGTGGTCTACCTGAATGGCATAGAAGTAGCCGGCCCAAACGATGGCCGTAACCAACCCCTGCACGGGGTAGCGGGTGCTTTTCACTTCGGCACCGATGGCAATACGGCCGGCGCGGGTTTCGATGGCTGCGAGATTGGGTAACATAGGGTACTGGTTAGGGATGGGGAAAGCGGCCGGGGCTGCTGGCTTACTCAAATTGGCTGTTATAG
Organism: Hymenobacter sp.; assembly: GCA_025356245.1. Lineage (GTDB taxonomy): Bacteria > Bacteroidota > Bacteroidia > Cytophagales > Hymenobacteraceae > Hymenobacter. The sequence goes on along the minus strand of JANXUO010000494.1, from coordinate 12,648 downwards.
AGGACACCTAGCGGCCCAACTCGTCCTCGGACGGCACTAGCAGCAGCGCGGCGGCTGCCGGCGCGGGCGTGGGCTTGCGCGGCTCCAACTCCCGGCCGAAAAAATGGCCTAGCGTCACGCCTGGGGACTGTTTCTTGTACCAGTCGGGCATCTCGTCCGGCTGGCAGATTACCCCCAAATACCCGTCTGCGTGAAAATAGGCACGCACGGTGGCCGGCCCAAAATTGTTCATGTAGATATGAACGCGGGCACCGATGGCGGGCACGGCCGTATCACCCGACCAAATAAGGTCAATGGGCAAGCTCAGGCGGGTCGGATAGCCTATCCACTTCGGGCAAGGGGTGACGGAGTTAAGCCACTGCGAAGGGCAGATTTCGGGCTGTTTCGGAGCGGGGGCGGGAGTAATCATCATGGCTTGGAAAAGAAAAAGCGGGGCCGGCCCCTGGTAGCTGAATAGTGGTTTAAGCGGCTACTTTGCCGCTGCCCCCGCAAGTGGGGCAATTGGGGCCGGGTTGGTCCTGCCCATCGGTGCGGCGGAGCCAAACGCACCCGTCGCCCGCGCAATCCTCACAGGTTTGCATGATGGGGAGCTGCGGCTTTCGCTCGGTAGCTGCGGCTGCTGGCGTGGCGGTGGCGGCGCGATAAGCGGCCTCTTCCTCGTGGCGGTTGTCCTCGTCGTGGCCGTTGTCGTGCGAGTAGTCGGGGCCGTTTTCGTCGTAATTCATGACATCAGGGAGTAAGCAGGCAAGAGATAGGGAAAGCCGGTGCGCTGAGCGACTTGGGCCAACTGGTGAGAAAAGAAGCAGTGAGCGCCGGCGGGCTAGTCGTCGGCCCCTTCGTTGTCGAGACTCAATTGGTGACTCTCGAAGCTATCGGCATCGTGCTCGTAGTCTTCCTGCTCCTGGTAGTCAAACTCGTCGTCCTCCGGGTAGTCGTCCGATTCCGAGTGGTCCACTTCGTTGTGGTCGAACCCATCGTCGAACCCGTCTCCACCACCGTCATACATTTCATCGAGCATTGCCATAACCCAGAAAATTAAAAAGAAAAAAGGAGATTTTGGCCCTAGTGACCGTGCGTATTTAAGTACACGAATGAGGCCAAAAACCCCTTTTTTAACGCACTGGGACAACTTTATTTCTCGTTCAGCTCCTCGTTTTGTTCCCCACCGCCTGCCTGCTGCTGGGCCTGCCCGGCCGCCAGGTAGAAATCGGGCACGTGGGCGTAGTGCGTGGGCTCCCACTGGCCCCCGATGAGAAACACGTGTCCGTCCTCGCCCACCCAGCCCCGTGCGTAGTGCTGGCTCTGGTGGGCGTGGCGGGCCGTGAAATCAAAAAACAGCAGGTCGGTCATTTTAGGAGCCGGTCCGTTTTTCAGGTCGATAAACTCCAGATGTATTGTGAAATTTGCCATGTGCTACGGGGTTTTTGAAATGAAAAAAAGCGGCGATTTCGACCAGTGTTCCGGCCGAAATCGCTTTGTTGAATGGATTAGGCCGCTGTTTTCAGCGTTCCGGCACTGTCCTGGCCCACGGGCAGGGTCTTTTTTAGCTGCTCCCACGGCAGCCGGGTCAGGTATAGCCCGTCCGTTCCGGTGTAGCCCAGCCGCTGGTACCACGCCGTTAGTTGCTCGTCGTTCATCGGCCCGCCGTCCTGGGCCATCGCCCGCAGGCGCAGGGTAATGTTCCACTTGTCGGCCAGCTTGCCCAGCGCATTCAACTGGTGGGTGGCAGCTCCCTGGCCTTGCTGGCCCGCGTCGGTGGCAATGAGTTCAATCGTGACCGTGCCGAAGCTGTGGCGCTTGCCCTTCTTATCGGTTTTCGTGTTGCGCTCGGTGTCCGATAACGCTACCCGGGTGCCGCCCAGGTAGTAGGTCTGCTCCCATACCTGCCCATCGCACATCATCGCGGGCACAAGCTGGCCCACCTTGTTCTGTAAGGTCCACAAAAACCAGGCGTGCTGCTGCTGGGTCAATCCTTTGGCGGTGTGAAAGAGGGCGGCCATGATAGGGGAGAAAGTTGGGCCGGGCGACGTTGCCCAGCGCGTTTATAGTAGTACAACAACAGTACCCAAAACCCTCTTTTTGAGCACATAGAGCCACTATTTCACCATTTTCCGCCCACAAAAAAACCGAGCCTGCCGGCCCGGCCCTTTCTATTCCCCACTGCCCCGCCGGCCTGCTACCCGCCACGGTTCTTAACACCTATTTGGTGCCCCGGGGATACCAGAAGAGCGGGTGGGCCGCCTCGCCCCGTACCCATAGCGCATTCAGCTTCTCGTCGTAAACGGCCCCGGGTTTTACTTCCGGGGCCGGCACTACCTCCAGCGACCATCCCTGAGTTTCAAGCACCCGCTTGTGCTTAATCCTGCGTGCCGATACAATCAGCCACACCGACGCTACCCCGCCGCGCCGGCTGATACTGGCAATGTACTGGCCAGCCCTTATTTCAAGGAACGGCTCGACGTAGTAAGTCCATTTCGTCATCTACCGGGCAGGCCAGGCCCACAGCAGCGCCAGCATTTCCAGGCCGATGATGCCCAGCAGCCACTGGCTCAGGCGCAGCATTCGGCTCTGGGGGGCGAAGCCGCGCAGCACACCGATTTGCAGGCTCACGTTGGAAAGCAGCGCCGCCCCGGCCACCAGCACCAACAGCGCCTGCACGACGTACTGCGGGCTCGGATACGGGCCCGCCGTGCCCCACAGCTTGAGCAGGGTGGCCCATACGTCGGCCGCCACGCGCATCGCGCCTTTGGCGGCCGCCCAGCGGTGAAGCGGAGTCAGCCAGGGCAAACAGCCGGCTGCAATGGGCAGGAAGCTGACGGCAATCAGCCGGTAGCGCTGCGAAGGGGTGTCGGGGCGGTAAAAGGTGTCGAATATTTCCACGGGGTACGATTCAGTTGAATTCACCCGCAAGGTAGGACATATCTTGTGCGTATTCAGTCACAGGCGCGGCAGCTGCCTCGACCAGAAACTGCTCCAACGTGGCCCGTAATTCGACCGGGTATCAGGCCAGCGGCAAGCGTTCGCCCAACCCGTCGATGCGGCCCCCGGCCTGGACCAGCACGTCGAGCACGTCGAGCAGTGAGAGGGGGCGAATTTCCAGACGACCCCGGTTCAACTCGCGCAGCAGCAACACGTCGGCGGCGGGGGTGGTGTGAAACAACCAGCTCAATCCGGGCACCGTGGCCTGCCACGAATCCAAGCGGGTGCATTCGGACGGTGTGTAGCCTGGAAGGGCCGGAACGGACCCGGTACGGGGCGGGAGCAGGGGCAACAAGACGGCAGTAGTCATGGCAGATGAAGGGAAAACGACCGAAACGGCAGCGGCCAGCACCCCAAAAAAGGCAATAAACGGACCCTAAACGGCTTTTTTGGGTCGGGAACCCGGTATTTTAGTCGCTTTAGCGGAGCAGGGCACCCGCTGGGAGCCCGCCCGGTTTGACCGCCCGTTTTCTACCCCGCTGGCTTACCGGACCCCGTCCATCACCCACTTGTTACCTCACTCGTCTGGGAATCAAAATAAAGCCTTTTCTGCGGCCGTGTTTTTTAAACCGGGTATCCGGCAACACCCTCATTTCCAGCGTGACGGGTTCGCAGCCCTGGTAGTCGAGGACCGCCGATTCGTAACCCATTGCACTCACCCGAAGCATTGGCCGCTCCCGTACCGAGGGAGGCAGCACGAAGAAGCCTTCTCCGTTGGTGGCCAGCGTGATGTTGGTGCCTTCCACGAACACGTTAGCCCCGGCCAGGGCCTTCCCTGCCGACTTCACAAAGCCGCTGTATCCGTTGGCGCAGCCGTAGTCCCCGCTTGCGGGCGCACCCTTGGCCGCGCCATCTTTTTTTGGGATATTGACAGCCACCGCCTTTCGGCCTTTTCTGGCTTTGGCAACTCTGGTAGTCTTGCGTTCGGATTGGGCCATCACCGACGAAAAAGGACCGACCACCAGTAAAATAAACAGGCAGTGGGGAAGGAAAAGCGGGGCAGAACGCATGGCAGCCGGTTAGCGAGCGAAGGTGGTGGAAACGGCGGATTGAAGTTGACGGACAGCACTTTGCAGCTCAGTAATTTGGGCTGCCTGCCTGGGGTTGGCGACTGCGCCCGCGCTGGCGGCGGCCAGGCCCACGGTCAGCCGGCCGTTCTCGGCCCGCAACGCGACCAGTTCGCGGTTCAGAACCTCCAGCTGGCCCTCCAGAATTTGGATGCGCTGGTACTGCTCCTGAAAGCCGCGCGTGAGCACGGGAATTAGCTGGCCGTACTCCACGCGCAGGGTCCCTTTGGCATCATAGTCGCGCAGCACCATGCCCGGGTACACCGTGTGCAGCTGCTGGGCGACGAACCCCAGCCGCAATGGCCCGAGCAAGGCCCCGGACACCGGCGACTGCACCTGGTAGCGCACCGGCCGCAGCCGCAGCAGGTTGGCGCTGGCCGTCTGCACCGGCTCGATGTTGCGCAGCAGGCGCGCATCGGCTAGGTTCCGGTCCAGGTTACGCTCCATGTACAATCGTTGGGCCTGGGCGGGCATGGGGGCCACCCAACCGAGCAGGGCCGCGCCGAAAAGGGAGAAAACCGGGCGCATGGGCTAGTCTGCGAGCGTCAGCCGGTCGTCCTCGTCGCCGCTGTGGTCCGGGGTAGCCGCCCCGTCGGTCGCCACCGTCGCTGCGGGGGCCTCGTCTAGCTTGTATACGGGCACGTCCTGCACGTCGGCGTCGTCAGCCCCGGCAGCGGTTTCTGGCCGGGGCTCATCGCCTTGGTCGAGCCGGACGATGTTCTCGCCAAAAAAGTGGGCGCGGTTCGTGCCAGCCGGCAGGTCAAGGCTGGCGGGCACGCTGTCCAGCGCCACGAGGATGCCTAGTTCGCCGCCGCGGTGGAAGTAGCCAACGGCCGTGCCGGTGCCCAGCGGGATGCCGAAGCGGATGACGTCCACCCGGCCATTAATGGGCGGGCGGAGCGACTCGCTGGCCCAGTCCAGCACCGTGGGCAGCGCATTGCGGTCGGTGGTGCTCACCCATTCGGGCAGCGGGTTCTCACGGCCCGGAGCGGGACGAAGGGCGGCGGAGATAGCGGGGTCAGGGCTCATGAACGGGGGAAAAGATTGGGAAAAAAAGCGGGCAAATCAAAAAGCGGGCCGTTGTTCGTACATAGCTACGGCAAATGTACTGGCCTTTGGGTCTTCAGTGACGCGCCTGGAACGAAAAAAACTGGCTAAACCCCGTGCCATTGATATTCGGCGGCGACGCGATTCTTCCTACCGGGTCCGGGCCGCCCGCAGCCAGGCCCCGGCTTCGTCGCGGGCCTGGTTTATTTTCTGCATGGCGGCCCCGGTGCCGCCCGCGTCGGGATGGTGCCGTTTGCTGAGCTGGCGGTACGCGCGGCGCACCTGCTCGGCCGTCACGGGCCAGGGCAGGTCGAGCACCCCGGTCCAGTCGGGGCGCGGCTCCAGGCTCTGCGGGGGCGCTGGCAAGGGCGGTAGCGGCCCCACGGGGCGCTGGTACTGGTGAAATTGCTGTTTCTTGCGCGGCTGGCCCCCGCGTTGGCGTTCCTGGGCGGCCGCGAGCTGGCGCAGCCAGCACGCGGGGTGTCTGGCCTGCGTTTCCCTTCCTGGGGATGGTTCGGCGCAGGCATACGGGCGCTGGCTTTGGTTCCATTCCGCCCGCAGCCGGCCCAGGTCAGGCCCGGCGACCACCCCGGAGCGTTTGGCGCTTAGCCAGCCCAGGTGCCATAATACAGCAAGGCGCAGGCCCGGAGCCAGCACCTCGGCCAGCGTGTTTAGCACGTAATCCAGGTAGTCGCGGCCTTCGCTCGTGCGCAGGCTGCTAACGGCCCGGCCGGAGTAGGGTCCGAAGGGGAGCACGCAATCCAGGTCTAGTCGGCCCGTAGTCCCGGACCCGCACTGTGGGCAGGCGACGGCCCACGACCCCCGGCTCACTTCGTGGGCCACGTGCCTGCACACGCGGGGCAGTGAATGTGGTAGGCGACCGCGCTGGGCTCGGCGTGGGCAGGCACGTGGGGCGGGTAGGGCATCGGGGCGTTACTACCGGCAAGTTACCCCGTTCCGGGCTCAGCTTTTGCTGAACCTGGAGGTGGATTTGTCTACTGACCGATGACGAGCTTGCGGTGCGTGAGTGTGCCGGCAGCCAGGACGCGGATGGTATAGAGGCCGGGGGGCAGGGTGTTGGTGGGCACAGTGAGGGTGTGAGGGCCGGCGGGCTGGAACTGACTGGCGGACAGGGTGAGGACGGAGCGGCCGAGAGCATCGAGCACATCGGCGGTGAGGGGGGTGGCGGCGGGCAGGAAGTAGGACAGGGTGACGGGCTGGGCGGGGTCGGCAGGGTTAGGAAAAACGTCAAGCTGCAAGGTGGGGGCGGCAGGCACGGTGGCGAGGCCGGCGGCGCGGTTGTACCAGATGGGCGAACCCACTATGCGGTCGCCGTCGGCCTGGGTGACAAGGACGTAGTAGTAGGCGGTGCCGGCGGTGGCGGGGTCAGTGTAGCTGAGGGCGGTGGCACCGGCGGCAGCGGTGGCCACTGGCACGGCGGGGATGCCGGAACCGGGTACACCCCGCATCAGGGTGATGCTGGTGGCCCGCTCGTTGTCGGGGTCGGCGTAGGCGACAGTTATGGCGGCGGCGGCGGGGTCGCGGAGAATGCTGCCGATGGGCTCGTTGTTGCAAGCGAAGTTAAGGCGGGCGTTCCAGTCGTCTGAAGCATAAAAACGACGGGCGCGAAGGGCAGTAAGTAGGGCAGCTTCGGTGAGGGCGGGGGCCAGGACGACCAGGCGGGCATCGGTGGTGCGGCCGAACGTGGTATTGTGGTTATCGTGGTCGAGGCTGATGCCTACGTGGTAGCCTTTGGCCAGCATGGCGCGGTAGATGCTTTCGTAGGTGCTGGTGCTGGGATTGGAGTAGGTGACGTTGGCGGAGTTGGCGGGGCCACTGCGGAAGGGGGTGCCGACGAGGGCACTGTCGGCGGTGGGGCTGAAGGGAGCGCTGCTGGGCAAGCCGCCGTAGTCGCTGGTCTGAGGGTGGGCAAAGAGCGCGAACGCGCCGGGGCGGCGGTTGATTTGGCGCATCAGGGCCTGGTAATCGTTGCGGGGGACCAGCACGTCGTAGTTGCCCGGCTCCCACCCGAAAAGCTGATTGACGCCGTAGACGAGCATATGGCCGCCGCCGGAAATGATGCCCCATTCGGTGCCGTGCAGAGCAACGAAACTGGGGGTGGTGGCTTGGGTGGCCTGGGCGCGGCCCCGGGCGTAATCGGCTAGGCGCATCCCGGCCTGGGCGTGGTTGTGTTCGGAAATGCCAAGGAAGTCGAAGTGCAGGCTGGCGGCGGCGAACTGGTAGCTCTGAAGCGGCGTGCTGCTGCCAGTAGCAACGGAATCCTGGTTGCCGTCGGAATATCCGGTGTGGGCGTGCAGGTTGCCATAGAAGAACTGGTACGGTGCCTGGGCGTGGGCGGCGGCAGCCAGCAAGGGCAATGCGGCGGCGGTTAGCAGGATACGGATTAATAGCATCGGGTTGGGAATTAGGCCGTAAAGTTCGGGAAGCGGGGTGCAAATTGAATGGTGGCGGATGTATAAGCAGTGAACAACCAAAATAACGACGGGGCGGGATGGGGTGGTCAGGGCACAAAAAAGCCCCAACACGGATGCGTTGGGGCAGGTTGGCGGCGGCAGTGTAGCCTTCGTTGGAGAATATGAATTCGCTATTAGCGGCGCGAAGGCGGAACCAGAACTGGCCGCTGCTGGTGAATGCCCGCTGGACGGACTACTTCGTCACCAACGAGTTGACTCAAAGCGATACGGCCGTCGCCGAAGCAGAAATGCGCATCAAGCATTTTTCGCAGGGTCCGCTGGACGGTTGAGCCGTTTCACCGCGAAGCCAAGCAGTTCACCTGTCGTGATGCCTGCCAGTGCCGGCTGGCCCGTAGCCAGCACAACCACATCGGGCTGGCCTTGCACGTGTAAACCCGGCTCAAGTCGTTGGCTTACAGTTGTAAAGTCGTTGGCTTACAGTTGTAATTAGACGGCTTACGAACTAAAACAGGGCTTGTTATATGTCTATATGCGGCAGGAATTGCCCCGCCCGACGATAGTTTTTGCGTAAGTCCTAAACTTGGAAATAACCCTGCGGCCAAAAAAACACCCAGCCAACTGTTGGCCAGGTATTAGACTTGTTGCACCGATTTGGTTCAAAGACGGTCGAGCATTTAAGTGTCCCCGTTATCATGAAAGGTTCGCCACACCACCGGGTTTCTGCGTCACTGATTTTCAGAAAAACCGGAGGTCACACGGTGCGATTGCGGGTCCGTCCCACCACCGACGTTTGTAGGTATGGGTCCACGCGCAGAGCCCGAATGGTCGTGTTCCCAAAATCATCATGAGCGGCTTCTCCAAACGCGCCTCCTTGAAGGCCGCAATTCCTTTCAACGTCTTTTTGTCCCGCTCGCTCAAGTATGCCCTCGCTTGCGGGTGCGTGTGCCAGTCGCCCAGGTAGGTCTCCTCCCGGCCCGACTTCCGGTAATGCCGGCTTACTTCAGCGTTGTGGAAGTCATAGTCAGGCACGAAGCTGTTAGGTCCGTGAACGGCCCGAGGGCCGGGGCCGACGACATCCGTAACCAGAACGTCGCTGGCCCCGGCCCAGTAACCAATGAGCACCCCACCCGTTTCGCACGGCGTTCCCCGGAGCGCTTCTTCGAGAAGCAAAATATAAGCGGATTTTTTTACCCAAACAGTGTTCACGTAATCAATTTTTCAGGCATCGTGGACATTGTGCCTGCAACGAAAACGCCTGCCATACAGGCAATGCAGCAAGCTTTTCATCGTCGGTCAAGCGAAGTACACCAACGTCCCAGGAGGCATCGGGGTAGCCTCCTGGAATGTCGGCGCACAAGGTCGAGACGGCCAGACGAACAGCCGCGAGGGTGACATTTTGTAAATCAAAGCTAGCACCCGTGAATGTCAGGTCACCACAACCCGGAGCCTGTACCCGACCCGCCGCCACGTCACTGACGGTGTGAGGGATTGTGCCGTTGAACTTCGCGTACTGCAAGCACATCCAACAGCCCTTCGTTTTGCCCGGGACAACCCGCATCACCAGACCGCCCCACGCGCCGGGCGTGGCATAAGCCGAAACATAGGGAATGTTGCGCCTCATGGCTTCCGCTGACAGGAAATTGCTGACGCCGACTTCGGCAGAGGCATCGAAGAGCAGCGAAACGCCAGTCAGCAGCTTATCCATGATTTGCCGCTCAGAGGGTTTGTCCGGGGTTGGGCTTCCTCCCACCTTGTGTTCAAAGACCCTGACCGTGGTACGGGGGTACTCATCCCTGATGAACTGCTCGAGGACTTCGGTCTTAAGCCGGCCGAAGGCGTTCACCCCCAGTGGCCACCGTACCGTCGTGGCGGGGTTTACCGAATCAAAGTCCATGAGCCGCAAGGCACCGACCTGATTTCGCGCAAATTCCATGACGGCCGGGGCCCCGATGGCACCCAACCCGACGACGGCGATTGAACAGCCTGGCAATCCGGTCAGGGAAGGCACCCGAACGCCGATGTCCCGTGGATTGCTGCGAGCCGCCTGGGCATAGTAGCTTGCGTCCAAGGCTCCTTTAGCCGCCTTGCCGCTGTTCCGTGGTAACGTCACTTCCCGCACGGCATCAATAAGGAACAGCCATCCCATGCCCATTTTGCCGGGGCCAACCTCCTCGGGGAAATTCAATGCCCAAACCTGGTTGATGGTCGTGCCGTTTTTTGACAAGGGCCTGCTACGTAGTCCCAACCCGTTAGTGCTTTTTTCTGCCAAGTGCTTCAACCACTGGATGTCCTGGGCGGCATTGCCATAAGGTGGCCGCTCCGACAAGCGCAGCACATAGCCCTTGAACCGCAGGGAAAATTGTTTCTGGAGGGCGTCCGGCAGTCGCCCCACAACTTCCTCGTTTCCCGCTGTGGTGCCTTCCAGCACGGCCATCCTATTGTTAATCATTCTTCCGCCGATGACACCTACCTGAACACGGCCCAGCACCGTTATTTCAGCCTCGGCAGTAACGAGAGCATCGAACCCGGAACTGTCGAAGACGATTGGGTTGCTCGCGTTCGCGTAGTATACGCTGGCGGGCTCCGCTTGCTCGTCCGGGTCAGCCGCCAGCACACTCTCATCGACTAGGGCACCTTGCGTCAATACCTTGTCTAGCTGCGCCACCAAGTAGTCGGCGACCGTCCACTCGACGTTCCAGTACTCTGTGGCTCTCGGCAACAGGCACAGGTTTTTTTGAATAGGATTCTGGTGCCGGGGCAGCGACACATTCAAGCCGTAAACTTCCGGCTTGAAATACGGAAAGTTGTCCGGATAGATTACTGCCACTTCAACGGGGTGGTGTTCTGTGGCGAGGCCAAACCCAGGGTGAAGTGCGGGGTCGACGGTGAAGGTGAGACGCAGGATGCCCCGGCGCTGAATGTCCAAATCAACTGTCGGTTTGACACTCAAAGCGTCCAGGGCATCAAGTTCGCGTTGCAGGCGCAAAGGGTCGGTCTCAAACCAGGGGGCGTGAGTCGTCGACATTGGGCCTATCCTACGGGGCGGTCGCCGGGAACGCGTGGCGGATTTACAGGCCCCGGTACCGGGTTCACGACGGGCGGCGAGTGCGTACCGCCGGTGCCACCCGATGGTGGCGTGTTGCCACCATCACCACCGATTTCCCTCAGCAATGCCCGCACGTTGGCGATGGCACGCTTGACGTTGTACTCACTGACGTACCCTTCGGCACCGTCGGCGATGATGTGGTTGTTGTTGGCCTGGAAATGCCAGTACAACTGACCATCCTCGCCGGGGAAATATTCGTACTCTGCCCCATTGCCACTGTCAGTAGTGGAGGGTTTATCGACCTCACGTTCGGGTGCGGACACACCAAGGGAAGTGAAGATGGCTGCGCCACTTTCGCAATTTGACTTGTTTTTGTATCCTTCCCCAGAGTCGGAAACAATCTCGTGGTTGCCATCCTTGAGCCGCCAGCGCCACTCACCGGCCTCGTCTTGGTAATAGCTAAATCCCTTCATGATTAAAAATTATGAGTGTTGGTGAAAAGTCTTTTCTGCATCAATGAGCAGCGGCTCCCAGTCTCAGATGGAAGAAGTCATTTTATCTTGTAAAAGGGACTTGACGAGAAAATGAGCTGCTTAAAATCCGGGTACAAAATTCCGAAGCGGTTCTGCCCCTGCGAAGGAAAAATGCCCTGTTTTTCTGACATACAGTTGAAGTCCAAAAAGCACTGTTATAAAGTGAAGTGTACCACCCTTTGTTGCAATAACATCTTCATTACGAATGATTTATAATTTAAGTTGGATTAAATCAAACCTGTTTTATGGTGTGATTCCTGACATTAGCCCAACCTGTTTCTCAAAGAGGGCTGCCCTTTTTAGGCAGAAAGCAGACTGTGCGGGCATTACCGCGCTGCTTGGACGACATCAAGCCTTATTCCCGACCGCCCCGACCCGCTCACAGCCCCAGATTCTGAGCCGCGTTGTAATTGACGACGTTGTTGAGCTGGGTGTAGCGGTCAATTATGGCATCGGTCTTCTGCTTGGTCTGGTTTTTTATCGTCTTGTGGGATTGCCCGTTGAGAATGGCCACGGTCACGAACGACACCCGCAGCGAGTGGGCCGAGTACTGGGGTCCGAGCCGTTTCTGCACCAATTTATTGAGGGAGATGGCCGAAGGCCGCTTGTCCGAGGGTTGGGCCATCTGGTCCGGTGCGGCGCGGGGCATCTTCACGAAGAGCGGCCCCGAAGTACGGCCCAGGGCGGCCAGCCAGGCCCGCAGGGCGCGCACGGGGCAGTGGTCGGGGTTGGGGGCGTAGAAAACCGCTTTGTCCTCCGTTTCGCCGTACTGGGTGGTTTTGCTCCGGGCCAGGTGGACGACCAGGGCCCCGTCGTTGAACTCCAGGTCTTCGACGTTGAGGGCCGCTAGCTCCGCCTCGAGCGCAACGGCCATGCCGGGCAGGGAGTGGCCGCCGAGTTCGTGGGCCTTGCGGATGGCGGCCAGGTGGCGCTTGACGGTGGTCAGCGCGTGGGGGCCGGCTAGGGGCTGCTGGCCCTTTTGCTTTTCTCCCCACTGCCCCCGGCCACAGGGTCGGGGGCCGGCTTCTCGCTGGCCAGGTAGGCGATGTACTCGGCGAGGGTGGCCACGTCGGCCGGCAGGGCCAACCGGCCGTGCCGCTCGCAGAAGGCCGCGTAGCCCCTCAGGTCCGAGGCGTAGGCGCGGGCGGTGTTGGCCGCACCCCGCAGGCCGGTTTCGAGGAAGCCCGCGACGCGGGCCGAGGCGCGGGCCAGCGGCACGCCGGGGGAAAGGTCCGGGGTCCGGGTGGCGGCGTTGGCCGGGACGACGGCGAGGGCGTTGTTCATGGCGGGGGTTCGGGGGTCGTCCGGCGCTGGTCGCCCCGACACCTTAGTATAAGGAGTGCGGGAAGCAGCCAACGGGAAGCAGCCAAAAAGACGGGGTTTCCAGGGCTAAAGATAAATTATGATAAGTGAACATTATCATAACTTGCATTTGTGCTGAGAATAGCAACAGGTAGGTTGAGAGCGTTGGTAAGTTGCCGTATTGCCGGAATGGCGCAGGGCTGGCCAGCAGCGGTGGCTCATGCATCTCCTCTGCTGAA
>JANXUO010000470.1 GCA_025356245.1 Hymenobacter sp. | reverse complement strand
CAAACTCGTGGTGCGGCGCGGCCAGGGCCGGCGCGCGGCCTTCGAACTTGGCGTGTACGTAGCCGCTGTGCCAGGCCCAGTACATCCCGCGGGCGGGGTCGAGGTCGCCGCCCAGCGCCCCGGCCACGTTGGCCGCGCTGTCAACCCCCACGCTGAAACGGAGGCGGCGTAGCTCGCCGGCCGGGGCCTCGGGCAGCAGCACGCGTAGGCTGGCCGCCGCGTCGGGGTCGGCATCAATCAAATGGTAACTGGCCGGCTCGGCGTAGGTGCGGCCGTCAGCGTAGTCCAACTCAATGGCCGACAGGTAAAACCGCAGCCGGGTGATGGTCACTTGCTCGTAGTGGCCCGTACGGTACGCGGCCGAATCCAGCACCAGCGATGCCGCGCCAAACACCGGCTCCACGCGCAGTACGCGCCCCGTCGGGGGCGGCGGCTGGCCGGGCAACAGGCAGGCATTCAGCAGAAAAAAAGCCAGTTGAAGAAACAGTAGCATGTGCGGCGGGCCGGGTTTGGATGGGTTGGATGCCGGGGCGGCGAAAATCCTGCGCGGGAGAATGAATTATTTTTCGGGCCGGTCGAAAAGCCGCCGCCTACTCGGGCGGGCCGGGCGGCGGGCCTTCCGTGGGCGGATGGGGGCCACGGGGGCCGCCAAATCGGTTTGGTGGCCGTTGCTGCTGCAACAGGTGCGGCAAGGTGGGGGCCAGTTGTTGCCAGCGCGGGAGTTGCGCCGGAGTGGCCAGCCGGCCCACCTGCGCGAAGTGCGCGTAGGTAAGCGAATCGATGCGGCGCTCCAGGGCGGCAATGCGGTCGAGCTGCCGGGTGTGGGTAGCAGCGTCGGGGGCGGTTCGGGCCAAACCCGCAAATAGTTGCTCGCGGCTGGCCGCCAGGGCGGGCAGCATCTGGCGCATTGCGGTGTGGTGGGCTTGGCGCAACACCGCGTACTGCTCTTGCTGGGTTGGCGTGAAGCGCAGCTCGCGCACGACGTAAGCCGCCACCGGTCCTCCCATGGCCGGGTGTCCGGGTTGCAGCCCACTGGGTTGCCCCAGCCACAGCGCCGTCAGCAGCCCCACGTTCAGCAGGCCCAGCACCAGCACGAGCAGCGACAGGATACGAGTTTGGGTAGTAGCCATTTCAATAGCAGTTAGCGAAATTTAATATCCAGTTGCCAGGGTCGGATAGCTGTATTCAGCCGTTGCGGGCGCGGGGGATGGGGCGGCAAAATCGGCCCGATGCACAATCGTGATGACGTTGATTAGCACCAGCGCGGCGGCCCCGGCCACCCGCACCAGCACCCAACGCCAGCCGGGCAACTCGGCGGCGGCAGCGTCCTGCCGGGCTTGCAGGCGCCTTCGCACTTGCTGGTAGAGCCAGGGCGAAGGCGTAGCCCGCGTGCTGCCCTCCAGGCTGCGGAGGGTTTGCGCCACCCAGGTTTGCTCGGGGTTCGATTCGGGGTTGGTCATGGTTGAAAGCTTAGGGGTCATCGGTAAAAAAATCCTGCGCTAGTTCGTCCTGTTTTCTCGGTAGTAAGCACCCAAACGCTGCCGTAGCGTGGCTTTAGCCCGGTGCAGCAGCGACTCCACCGCGCCCACCGATAGCCCCATCACCTCGGCTAGCTCGCTCTGGGGCAGTCCTTCGAGGTGAAAAAGCGTGAACGCCACCTGCTGCCGCCCGGGCAGCCGGGCCACTGCGCCCAGCAGAATGGCAGCCTGCTCGCGGCGTTCGGCCAGTACGCCGGGGTGGTCAAAATCGGGCGGGTCATGGGCAAGCACGCCGTCGTCTTGCCCAAACAGGCTAGTGAGGAAGGCAAACCGCTTCTGGCGCTTGCGGCGACGCTGCCACTCCAGGCACTTGTTCACGGCAATGCGGTAAATCCAGGTGCCCAGCCGGGCCTCGCCCCGAAAGCCTGCCAGTTGGGTGTACACGTCCACAAACACTTCTTGGGTCAGGTCTTCGGCATCAGCCTGTTGCGGCACCATGCCCCGGCAAATATTCAGCACCCGCCCCCCAAACCGCGCCACCACTTCCTCGAACGCCCCCGCCCGCGCCGCCCGCAGGGCCGCCAGCAAGTCCTCATCAGAGAGCAAAGGGTGGTGCATTCAGGAAAGTTAGGGGCTTGGGTGCTTTCCGGGTCCAAACCCTTCGCCGGCAACCAGCACTATTTAGTCAAAAAACAATTAATCCCTGAAAAACAGCTGATTAAATTCCGTCTGTGCCCGCCAAGCATTGCCGCCCGCCCAAAAATTCGAGCAATTCCCCCCAATCCGTCTTAATTCGTGAGTACCTTTGCAACGGCAAGTCAGAACGACCAGCTCCTGCTGAACTCCCCCAGGACCGGAAGGTAGCAAGGGTAGGTGGTTGTAGCGGTGCGATTTTGGCTTGCTTTTTTTTGCCCTTTCGTGTCGGCCCCGGCGCTGCTCCGTTTCGCTTTTCCGGCGAGGCAGCGAGTAGCTTTGGGGCCGACTTCTTTTTTTTTACGTTTCTGGTTTCTGGTTGCTTGTTTCTGGTTGTGCTGGCCCACAAGGGGCTTTCATTTAAGAACAAGAACCAAGGAACAAGAAACAAGAAACTCAAACACATGAAATTCTTTGTCGATACCGCCAACCTCAACGAAATCCGCGAAGCCGTCGAGCTGGGCGTGTTGGATGGCGTGACCACCAACCCTTCGCTCATGGCCAAGGAAGGCATTCGGGGGCTGAACAACGTGATGGCGCACTACCGCCAAATCTGCGAAATCGTGGACGGCGACGTGTCGGCCGAAGTCATTGCCACCGACTTCCGCGAGATGATTCGGGAAGGCGAGGAGCTGGCGGAGCTGCACGAAAACATCGTCGTCAAAATTCCCATGATTCGCGACGGCGTGAAGGCCATCCGCTACTTCTCCGACAAGGGCATCAAAACCAACTGCACCCTGGTATTCAGCGCTGGACAGGCCTTGCTGGCCGCCAAAGCCGGCGCTACCTACGTATCGCCCTTCGTGGGTCGCCTCGACGATATTGGGGCCGACGGCCTCCAACTCATCGAGCAGATTGTGCAGATTTACAGCAACTACGGCTACGAAACCCAGGTGCTGGCCGCCTCGGTGCGTCACGTGCCGCACCTCATCCAGTGCGCCGAAATTGGAGCCGATGTGGTGACCTGCCCGCTGTCGGTCATCACCGGTCTGCTCAACCACCCGCTCACCGACAAAGGATTGGCTACTTTCCTGGCCGACCACAAAAAAGTTAATGCTTAATGTTGGGGGTTGAATGTGGCGGATGTCATCTTGGCGAATAAAAAGATTTAGCATTTAGCATTCAGCCCTCAACATTCAACATTTCCACCATGTACATCATCAAGGTAAAAGGCAAGGCCAAAATCCCCGATTACATTCAGCTGCGCGACGAGCAGTTTATTCTCGTGGCCTATTTTCGGGCCGACCGTCCGCTGAAGGATTTGCATCGTTATGGTCTTGAGGGTAAGGAGATTGAATTGGCGGAAGTAATTGCCGGATTATCGTTTGGTAAATTACAGGCGTTGGTGCTGTAATTAATATTTAATTTCCCAACGTCATTATTCCGCGGGTTGAAAA
>JANXUO010000458.1 GCA_025356245.1 Hymenobacter sp. | reverse complement strand
GGTCCTCCGAAGGGGTTGTAAGGTCCTCCGAAGGGGTTGTAAGGTCCTCCGAAGGGGTTGTAAGGTCCTCCGAAGGGGTTGTAAGGTCCTCCGAAGGGGGTGTAAGGTCCTCCGAAGGGGTTGTAATACCTTCGGAGGAGGTTTCGGTGCCAGCAGAGGCGGCAGAACCGGCCCGCAGCACGACGGCCCCCAGGCGCACAAGCAGGTCGGTGGCCTGACCGACGGCCCCTGCCGGCGGGGCATCGAGCCAGCGCAATTGCGCCACGGGCGTGCCCCATACGGCGGCTTCGAGGACGAGGCCGCTGAGTTCGGCGCTTACGATTTCGGGCGGGCGGTGGCGGGGGTAGGCGTCGCGTTCCCAGGCGGTGTAGAGGCGGTAGCAGGTGCCGGGGCCGAGGCGGCCGGCGCGGCCCCGGCGCTGGTCGGCTTCGGCCTGGCTCACGGGCCCGGTTTCGAGGGTGCTGAAGCCGGTGCGCGGCACGTAGCGCGGCACCCGGCTGAAACCCGAGTCGATGACGACCGCCACGCCTTCGATGGTGAGGCTGGTTTCGGCGATGCTGGTGCTGAGGATGACCTTGCGCCGCCCGGCCGGGGCGGGGCGCAGGGCTTCCTGTTGCTTGTCGAGGGGCAGCTCGCCGTGCAGCAGGTGCAGGCTGATGGCGGGCGGCAGGCTGTTTTCGAGGGCCGAATAGACCCGCTGCAAGTCGCCCTGGCCGGGCAGGAACACCAGGATGTCGCCGCTGGGGTGGGCCTCCAGGGCCTGGCGCACCTGCCGGGGCACGAGCTGGGCCAGGCGCTCGCGGGGGCGGGGCGGCAGGGCAGCGGCGGTGCGCGGGTCGAGGTAGTGGGTGTCAATCGGAAACAAAAACCCGGCGCTGCTCACGACTGGCCCCGGCAGCCAGGCCCCCAGCTTTTCGGCCTGCAGGGTAGCCGACATGAGTAGGATGCGCAGGTCGTCGCGCAGCACGCTTTGCACGTCGAGGGCCAGTGCCAGGCCGAGGTCGGCGTTGAGGCTGCGTTCGTGAAACTCGTCAAACACCACGGCGGCCACGCCCTCCAGGGCCGGGTCGTCCTGCACGAGGCGGGTCAGAATGCCTTCGGTGATGACTTCGATGCGCGTTGCGGCGCTGGTGTTGCTGTCGAGGCGTACGCGGTAGCCCACGGTGCGGCCCACGGGTTCGCCCAAAAGCTGGGCCAGGCGGGCGGCGGCCCCGCGCACGGCCAGTTGGCGGGGTTCGAGGACGAGGATTTTGCCGTCCCCGCGCCAGCTTGCGTTGAGCAGGGCCAAGGGCACGAGGGTGGTTTTGCCGGCCCCCGGCGGGGCTTCGAGCACCACGCGGGCGCTGGCATCAAGGGCGGCCAGCAGGCGCGGCAGGGCCTCCACAACGGGGAGCGGGGGGAAGGGCGGGAGCGGGAAGGGCGGCATGGGCGGGCAAAGGTCGGGCGGGGCTGAATAAAAAACGGTTCCCCGGCCGGCGTACACGCACTGTGTAAGCCGGCCGGGGAACCGTTTTAAGGAGGCCATGTTGTCGTCCGGGGTGTAGCAGCGGCGGCGCTGGCCACGGCCAGCGACTACAAAATGGGTTGCCCAAAAACCGCAAACGGCGGAAAATCCAAAAGACAAAAACAACCGGTCGGCCCCCGCCCCGGTTGGGCAGGAGCCAGCAGGTTTCCGCCTACTCCAGCACCACGCGCTTGCTGACGGGCTGCCCGGTCAGCGTGAGACGCAGCGTGTAGACGCCGCTGGCCAGGCCGCGCAGGTCGAGGGCGGTTTCGGCCGTGGGCAGGGCCACGGTTTTCACCACTTGGCCCAGCGCGTTGAGCAGCACTGCCGAGGCGGCGGCCCCGGCCGGGCGCAGCACCGTGAGGCGGCCCGTGGTGGGGTTGGGGAACGTCAGCACCTGGGCTTCGAGCGCCGCCGAAGCCGCCGAGAGCGGTGCCCCGGCCGGGGCCAGGTTGAGCCAGAAACGACCGGGGGCCGTGGCGGTCGTCGTGGCGAAGCGGTAGCTTGCCCCGGCCGTCAGCGCCGTGCGGGTGCCGGTGAGGTTGTCCACCAGCGTGGCCGTGGTGCCCAGGGGCAGGTGGGCCACGGCAGCGGCCGTGAGGATGTAGCTGCCGGCGGCCGGTACGCTCACTTGCAGCGGGATGCGCAGGGCGGCGGCGGTGCCAAAGTCGGCCCGGCCGTCAATGGCCAGGGCTTCGCCGGTGGCCGTGAGACTGGCCAGGTTCAGGCCGCTGGGGTTGGCCAGCTTCACGGCATCGAATTCGGCATCCGCGCCAGGGGTGGCCCCGGTTTGGGCGTAGAGGTAGAAGTCGTCGCTGGTACCGGTGCTGTTGCCGGTCAACATCAGGCGCAGTTGGGGGCGGGTGTCGGCCGGACCCCGGCGCACGGCCACCTGGGTGCCGTAGCTGGTGAGGCGCTGGCCGTTGCGGAAGGTGAGGCTGCCGCTGGTCTGGCCCTGGCTGACGCGCACAAAAAAGCCCTGCGACGAACCAATGAGCGGCGAGGTATTGCCGATGCTGTTCACGTAGCTGCGGTACTGGCCGGTGTAGGAGCCGCTGCTTTCAAACACGTACATACTGGCATCCAGACCAGGGCGGTCGGCTATGGCGATAGCGCTCCAGTCGATGGGGGCCGGGTAGGGATTGCCCAACAGGTGCCAGCCGGCTTCGGCGGTGGTGGGGAGGAAATTGCGTACCAAGGGCAGGGTCAGGTCGCCGGTGCGAAGCGTACCCACGAAATCCACTAGTTCGGTACCGGGCAGGTTCACGGCGTAGCCGCGCCCGGCCAGGAAATTATCAGGCACGTTGCCGGCCCCGGTGCAGGGCGAATACCAGCCTTTATCAAAACTAGAAAAGTTGCTGGGGTTCAAATCCTGCCGGAGCTGGTCGTAGCCAAACACATTGGGAAAAGGTGTGATGGTTCCCGGCGTGGCCGAGGTGTTGTAAGCGGTGCTAAAGAGCGGGGTGAAAGTAGCCGTGGCCACATCGGTCAGCACGTTGCCGCTCACCGGCGAGCTGTAGTGGCGGTAGCCGCGGCCCAGGTTGCTGGTGGTCAGGTAGCGCTGCACGGTGGCCGTGCCGCCCGTTACCACGCCCGTGCCGCTGTTCACGACCAGGGCCGTGCCGCTGGCGTCGGAAAGCAGCGTCAGGGGCTGGCCGTTGAGGACCAGGTTGCCCGCGCCGGCCACCGTCAGCACCTGCCGCACCCGCGTGGGCCGGGTCAGGGTCAGCGTCGAAGGATTGGTGGTGGTCAGGTTGCGCACTTGGGAGGGGGGGCCGGTGCCGGTGCTTTGGGCCGTGGTGCCGTTGTAGAGGTAGTTGGCATCGGCAGAAAGGCTGCGCGGGCCGGTGGTCTGCACCGCGCCCTGGCCGGGAGTGGTGCTGATGCCAGCCGCGTCGCAGATGCCCAGCGTGGCCCCGGCCACCAGCGTGAAGCTGGCCGGGCCGGTCAGGGGCTGGCAGTTGGTGAGCAGGGTGCCGCTCACGCTCACGCTGCTGTTCACCACGGTGCCACCGGCGAGTTGGGCAACGCCGCTGCTGGTCACGGTGAGGCTGTTGTAGGAGCCGGCCGCCACGGCCACGGGGCTGGCGACGGTGCCGGTGCTGATGGTCAGGTCGGCGGGGGGCGTTGCCGTGAACGTGACCCCGTTGCTGGTGCCGCTTGGCGTCGTGGCAGTAACGCTGCCAGTCGTGGCCCCGCTGGGTACCACGATGCCGGTAATCTGAGTGCCGGCCGCATTCACCGCGAAACCACTAGTAACCGTGTTGCTGCTCGCCCCGCTGAAGGTGATGGTGGTTGTCCCAGTCAGGCCCGTACCGTTCAGCACGACGGTGCTGCCGGTCAGGCCGCTGGTCGGGCTGATGCTGCCCAGCGTGGGCAGTACGGCAAAGTTAGCAGCACTGGTGGCCGTGCCATCCGAGTTCGTGACGGTGATGGGCCCCGTGGTGGCCCCGGTTGGCACGATGGCACTTAGCTGGGTGGCCGAAACAATGGTAAAGGCCGCTGCTACACCGTTGAATTGCACGGCCGTGACTGTGGCCGACGTGCGGGCGGCGGTGTTGCTGCCGCCGGAACTGGTAGCGGCAGCCCGGCTATAGTTCGCCCCGTTAATCAGCATGGTGCTGCCAATGGTGCCGCTGCCCGGCGAGAAGGAGCCAATGGCGGGCGGTGTGCTTACCGTGAACATTACCCCGTTGCTGGTGCCTCCCGCAGTCGTGACGGTCACGTTGCCAGTAGCAGCGCCGGCGGGTACGTTCAGCACTAGGCTGGTGGCCGAGTTGCTGGCAAAGCTGCCACTGCTTACCGTCGTGCCGTTGAAGCTCACGCTCGTGGCGCTGGCCAGGGTGATACCCGTCAGCGTCACACTCGTGCCCACCGGGCCGCTGGTCGGGCTGAGGCTGGTCAGCACGGGGGCGGCTACGGTGCCCGTGCCGCTCAGGTTCACGGTGTAGGTGCCGGCGTTGGATGTGATAACCAACGTGCCCGTGCGGGGGCCGGTGGCCGTGGGCGTAAACACCACACCCACTGTGCCGGTGCTGCCGGCGGCAACGCTGGTAGGCAGGGTGCCGCTGGTGGCAAAGTTGCCCGTGGTGGTGGTGCTGCTAATGCTGAGCGGCGCGGTGCCGGGGTTGCTCAGGGTAAAGGCCACGGCGCTGCTGCTCGTGTTCACCACCTGGTTGCCGAAGCCGTAGGCGGCCCCACCGCTAGGGTAGCTGGTGCTGCCTTGTCTCACGGCCAGTTGCGGCGCGGTAACGGTGAACAATACCCCGTTGCTGGTGCCGTCGGGTGTGGTCACGGTCACGTTGCCGGTGGCAGCCCCGGCGGGCACGGCCACGTTGGTAATTTGGGTATGGGCCGGATTAACGCTAAAGCCGCTGGTGACCGTGTTGTTGTTCGTGCCAGCAAAGGTGATGACAGTCGGTGTCAGGTTGGTGCCGGTGAAGGTGAGCAAGCTGCCCACTGGGCTGCTTAAGGGGCTGATGCTGGTGAGGGTGGGCAGGGGCGCAGCCAGTGCATAGCGCCCCATGTTCACCATGATTTTGCTGCCATCGCCCACAGCAGTGAAGCCTCCACTGGCATAGAGGCCGCTGCCGCCGTCCAAGGCCAGGGTGCTCACGCCACCGTTTAGGCCGGTGCCTAGGTTGCTCCAGATGGTGCCGTTCCAATAGGCGACGTTGCTGACGGCTACACTGCCGGCCGTGGTGAAGTAGCCGCCTGCATACACGCCGCCGGTACCATCGACGGCCACGCTCATTACACTTCCGTTCGTGCCGCCGCCCACACTGCTCCAAGTGGCCCCGTCCCACTTGGCCAGGCCGGGGGCTGCCGTGCCACCGGCCGAGCTAAAGCTGCCGCCGACGTACAAATTGCCCACAGCGTCCAAGGCCAGCGCCTTGGCGTAGCCGCCTAAGCTCAAGCCCGTGCCCAAAGCCGTCCAGGCCGTACCGTCCCATTTGGCAATGCCGTTTACCTGGGTGCTGCCTACGTAAACAAAATCGCCACCCGCGTACAGATTGCCCGCTCCGTCCAGGGCCAGGGCGTT
>JANXUO010000317.1 GCA_025356245.1 Hymenobacter sp. | reverse complement strand
GGCCCAACAGCCCGAAACCCAGGTGCTGGCCGGCCCCGCCGCCCTGGCCGACGTGGTGACCCGCCCCGACCTGGACGTGGTGCTGACCGCCCTGGTGGGCTACGCCGGGCTGCTGCCCACGGTGGCCGCCATCAAAGCCGGCAAAACCATTGCCCTGGCCAACAAAGAAACCCTGGTGGTGGCCGGCAGCCTCGTCACGGCCCTGGCCCGGCAGCACGGCGTGGCCCTGCTGCCCGTCGATTCGGAGCACTCGGCCATTTTCCAGTGCCTGGTGGGCGAGGAGCGCAACCCCATCGAGAAAATCATCCTCACGGCTTCGGGCGGGCCGTTTCGGGGGCGCTCGGCCGCCGAGATGGAAACCGTCACCAAGGCCCAGGCCCTCAAGCACCCCAACTGGGACATGGGCGCCAAAATCACCATCGACTCGGCCTCGCTCATGAACAAGGGCCTCGAAGTAATTGAGGCCAAGTGGCTGTTTGGGCTGACCGACGACCAGATTGACGTGGTGGTGCACCCCCAAAGCATCGTGCATTCGCTGGTGCAGTTCGAAGACGGCTCCCTGAAAGCCCAACTGGGCCTGCCCGACATGAAGCTGCCCATTCAGTACGCCCTGGGCTACCCGCGGCGCCTGCCCAATGCGTTTCCGCGCTTCTCGTTTCTCGACTACCCCACCCTCACCTTCGAGGCCCCCGACCGGGCGGCCTTCCCCAACCTGGAGCTGGCCTTTGGGGCCATGCGGCGCGGCGGCAACGCCGCCTGCATCCTCAACGCGGCCAACGAGGTGGCGGTGGCCGCGTTTCTGCGCGACGAAATTGGCTTCCGGCAAATGTCGGACGTGGTGGCCGACGCCCTGGCGCGGGTGACGTTTGTGGCCGCCCCGACGTTGGACGACCTGGTGGCCACCGATGCCGAGACGCGGCGCGTGGCCGGCAACACCAGGCAGTAGCTACCGTCGTATTTTTGTCTTTTCCTTTTTAGCCTTTTTCCTTTAGCCCTTTTCCGTTGGAAATTCTCATCATGGCGGGCCAGCTCATTCTGGGCCTGTCGATTCTCGTTGGCTTGCACGAATTCGGGCACTTTGCCTTCGCCAAGCTTTTCAAAATTCGGGTCGATAAGTTTTACATCTTCTTCGACTTCCTGTTTCCGCTGCCGAATGTGCTCAACTTCGCGCTGCTCAAGAAAAAAATAGGCGACACCGAGTACGGCATTGGCTGGTTTCCGCTGGGCGGCTACGTGCAAATTCACGGCATGGTGGACGAAACCCAGGACGCCGACGCCCTGGCCGGCCCGCCGCAGGACGACGAGTTCCGCTCGAAACCGGCCTGGCAGCGCCTGCTGGTGATGCTCGGCGGCATCATCATGAACGTCCTCACGGGCATCGTCATCTTCGCGGCCCTCACCGCCCACTACGGCGAGCAGTATTTGCCGGCCTCGGAGGCACGCTACGGCATTTTGCCCAACGGCCTGGGCCGGCAAATGGGCTTCCGCACCGGCGACAAGATTGTGAAAATCAACGGCCGCCCCTTCACCGAGTTCGACGAGGTGTACAAGCCCGACGTGCTGCTCGGCAACCACTCGTACTTCACCGTGGAGCGCGGCGGGCAGCTGCTCGACGTGAACGTGCCCGTCAATTTCATGGACTACATGGGCCAGCAGCAGGACAGCCTGTTTGTGCGCCCCCGCGAGCCATTTTCGGTGGACCGGGTGATTGCCGGCTCCGCCGCCGCCGAGGCTGGCCTGCAGGCGGGCGACGTGATAACCGCCGTGGCGGGCCAGCCCGTGCAGTTTTTTGACGAGCTACAGGCCGCCTTACTCAAAAACGCGGGCCGCAAAACGGCCGTCCAAATTACCCGCGCCGGCCAGCCCCAAGCCCTGACGGTAGCCGTGAGTGAGTCGGGCCGCATTGGCTTCGAGCGCAAGGCTACGCTGCACCTGCAGCAGCGCAGCTACACGCTGCTGCAAGCCGTGCCGCAGGGTGCCAAAAAGGCGTTTGGCGTGCTCAGCCTGCAAGCCACGGCCATCGGCAAGATTTTCCGGGGCCAGGCCAAAGCTTCCGAAAGCCTCGGCGGCCCCATCGAAATAGCCCAGCAGTACGGCGGGCAGTGGGACTGGCTGCGCTTCTGGACGATGACCGGCGGCCTGAGCATGGTGCTGGCCTTCATGAACCTGCTGCCCATCCCGGCCCTCGACGGCGGCCACGTCGTGTTCCTGCTCTACGAAATGATACTGCGCCGCAAGCCCTCCGACAAGTTCATGGAAGGTGCCCAGCGCGTGGGCACGATGCTGATTTTGTCGCTCATGGCGTATGTCATCATCCTCAAGCCGCTGTTGAAAGCGTTTGGGAAGCACTAGTCTCGGCGACGCCCGTAACGGTCGTAGCAGTTGTATTCTCGGTTTTTGGTATTGGGTGTTAGGTTTTTGGTGTTGGGTGTTAGGCATTGGCAGGCAAAAACCCAACACCAAAAATCTAACACCAAACACCCGACACCAAAAACCTAACACCCACACCGAGACCTCAACAACTCCGCCTCAAAGATGCCCCTTTTCCTCTCCTTCCTGTTGCTGTTTGCGCCCCGCCACGCCTACCACGCCAGCATCACCGAAATGCGCTACAACGGGCCGCAAAAGCAGCTTGAGCTAAGCATTAAGGTCTTCACCGATGATTTTGAGCGGGCCCTGAGCCGGGGCCAGAAAGCACCGGTGCGCCTAAGCACGCCCGGCCCCCTGCCCAGCGTGCGCACGGCCGAGTACCTGCGGCGGCAGCTCGTCATCAAAACCGCCACCGGGGGGCCGCTGCCCTTCCAGTTTCTGGGAATGCAGGCCGAGAAAGATGCCTACTGGCTGTATTGCAAGGTGGCCCTGCCCCGCACCATGGCGGGCCTGCAAATCCGCAACGCCGTGCTGCTCGACGTCTTCCCCGACCAATCCAACATCCTCAACCTTGAAGCCGGCGGCAAGAAGCAAAGCGTCCTCTTCCGCGCCGGCCACGAGCAGGAGCTGGTGACGTGGTGAATGTTGAATACGAAAGGCCAGTTGGTCGTAGAGACGCGACCCTTCGCGTCTCGGCGTTGAACGATAAC